>NZ_JAAKNE010000100.1:0-16284 GCF_049170755.1 Aeromonas sp. 604176 | reverse complement strand
GAATCCCGTTCCGGTCTGGTGGTGCAGGTCATGGATCAGATCCGCATGGCCGGTGTCCAGAACATCTCCATCGCGGCAGACAAGAGCAGCTGATGCCGGAGAGAGACCTATGAGATACCTGATATCGTTGGCGGTCTCCTGTGTGGTGGTGTTCTTTCTGTTTCTGGGAATGAACAAGCTGATCACACCGGATCACCGGGAGCTGGTGGAGAAGGATGACGTCACCATGACCGATTTCATCCGCCTCAAGCCCCAGGAGACCCTGCAAGAGAAACAGCGGGAGCTGCCCAAACCGCCGCCGCCCAAGCGTCCGCCGCCGCCTCCCGAGATGGAAGTGGCCAGCACAGATCGGCCGAAGATGGAGAGCGCGCCGATGGACATGCCCAAGCTCGACATCCCGGTCAACATCGGTGGTGGCAACGCGCTGGGTGCTTACAGCTCCGGCGGCGGTGGTGGCGGCGTCGGTGGCAACAACGGCGCCATTCCGCTGGCAACCTTCGAGCCCATGATGCCCCGCAAGGCGGCACTGGCGGGGCTGGCCTCCGGCAAGGTGCTGGTGGAGTTCACCGTCACCGAGCGCGGTACCGTCAGCAACGTGCGGATCGTCAAGGAAGAGCCGCGCAGCTATGACCTCGGCAAAGAGGCGCGCAAAACCATCGCCAAGTGGACGTTCAAACCGGCCATGGTGGATGGCAAGCCGCAGGCGAGCCGTATGCAGCAAGAGATCGAGTTTGCGGTCAACTAAGGAAGGTGGCGATGAACAAGTTACACAAGATGATCCTCGCCCCGGTCGCCATGGCGGTGCTGCTCAGCACCGCCAGTTGGGCCGCCGAGCAGCCGGCCCTGTCGGATCGGGCCTATCGGGCGGTCAACAAGGCGCAGGAGCTGATCACTGACAAGCAATACGGTCTGGCGAATGCCAGATTGCAGGAGGCTCTCTCCAGCGTGGGTGATCGGGTCTACGACAAGGGGGTCATATTGCAGACTCTCGGTTTCGTGGCCGCCCAGCAGGAGAAATACGGTCAGGCGACCAAGTACTTTGCCGATGCCATCGCGACAGGCGGCCTGCCGCCACCGGTGGCCCAGCAGGTGCGCTACAACCTGGCCCAGCTCTATATGGCTGAGGGTAATTATCAGGGCTCGATCAAGACCATGAAGGAGTGGTTTGCCAACCAGGGCAAAGATGACAAGCCCAACTCCCATGCCTATATCACGCTGGCCAACGCCCACGTGCAGCTCAAGCAGTACCGTGACGCGATCCCGGCGGTGGATCAGGCGATCAAGCTGTCGGCAGGTAAAGCGCCGGAGTCCTGGTATCTGCTGAAGATGGGCGCTCACTACGAGCTGAAACAGTACAAACCGGCGACCGAGGTGCTGACCTCTCTGGTCAACATGTTCCCGGAGAAGAAGAAGTACTGGACCCAGCTGTCGGCCATGCATATGCAGGCAGGCAACGATGGCAAGGCGCTGGCGGCGCTGGAGTCGGCCTACAACCTCGGCATGTTGACCGAGGCTGCCGAGCTGCAGCGTCTCGCCAACTACCTCGCCTTCACCGGCATTCCCCATCGCGCCGCACGGGTGATGGAGAAGGGGATGAAGGACGGGGTGATTGAGCAGAGCGCTGGCAACTACAAGACCCTGGCCAACTACTGGCATCAGGCCAAGGAGCTGGATCCGGCCATCGACACCCTGGCCAAGTCCTACCAGCTGGCCCCGAGCGCCGAATTGCAGCTGAAAATGGCGCGCATGATGATCCAGAGCAAACGCTATCAGGATCTGGTGGCGCTGGCCGCCAAACCGGCAGCCAATGCAAATGGTGAACAGCGGGCGGATCTCAAGTTCCTGACCGGGGTCGCCTATTTTGAGCAACAAAAGCCGAAGGAGGCCCTCAACGCCTTCACCCAGGCGGCTCAGAATGGCAACGTCAGCGGTCGGGCATCCCCCTGGATCAGCTTCCTCAAAGAGCAGAGTGGTGCGGCGGGGGAGGCGGCCGTCCAGTAATTCCAATGACAACGCTTGAAGTCCCTTTTATGGTTGCCTGGTGGCTCCATTAACCGCTCTTCGGAGCGGTTTTTTTATGGCGGCAGCCAGTCCCTGCTGTAGTCGAAGCGCTATTTTCCCCCTTTTCGCTCCAATGAAAGTGCCACAGTCAACATTGGCCTATCTCCTCCGAGGTGACAAACGTTTCAGCCAGGGCTGCAACCGTGACACCAGGTGGCACAGCGCTGTGGTCTAAGGGGGCGGGGTTGGTCCGCAGAGAGGGGGCTATGCTGTACATCTCTCTTTCAATGGCGACTTGCCAAGGGGGCTTTTGCTCTGTTGATAAGCATCACACCGAAAACGGCCACTTTTAACAAGAAAAGCAACATATGGAAGTTGAAATTTTGGCCGACTCGAGAAAGAATGCGCGCTCGGTTATTTGGCGCCGTGGTGCAGGTTGACCCACCACCGGCAGACCGAAGATAAGATGGCCTCCGGCCCATTTGGTACAGGAAACCACACAGGAATTTTATGAACCCCCTTCGCACTGCCGCTTCGGCCCTTTTATGCACACTTGCGCTGATCAGCCAGCAGGCTGCCGCCGTCGAGTATCGTCTGCCTGCGGCCAACAGCCGTCTGATCGGTGAGAATCTGGAATATGTGGTGCCTGCGGACAATCGTCCGCTGGAGCAGATTGCCTCCGAGTTTCAGTTGGGTTTGACCAATATCATGGAAGCCAACCCGGGCGTTGATCCCTATCTGCCCAAAGCGGGCAGCACCCTGATCATCCCTCACCAGTTGATCCTGCCCAACGCGCCCCGCGAAGGGATCGTCATCAACGTTGCCGAGATGCGCCTCTACTACTATCCGAAAGGGAAGAACGTGGTACAGGTATTGCCCATCGGCATCGGTCAGCTGGGGGTGAACACCCCGGAGAACTGGATCACCAAGGTAGAGCGCAAGCGCGCCAACCCGACCTGGACCCCGACCGAAAACATTCGTCGTCGCTACGCCGCGAAGGGAATCACACTGCCTGCGGTCTGGCCAGCCGGCCCGGACAACCCCATGGGCCTGCACGCCCTCTACATCGGCAACCTCTATGCCATCCACGGAACCAACGCCACCTTCGGCATCGGTCTGCGGGTGAGCAGCGGCTGCGTACGTCTGCGTGCCGACGACATCAAGTATCTGTTCGACAACGTGCCGGTCGGTACCCGCGTCCAGTTCGTCAACCAGCCGGTCAAGACCACGGTCGAGCCGGATGGCGGTCGCTACATGGAAGTGCACGAGCCGCTGTCACGGACCGAGGAGGAGTTCAACTCCACCGCCTCCGTGCCGCTCCCGATGACACCGGCCATCACCCGCTTCATCGCTCACGCCGAGTCTGACTCCAACGTGGTCAAGCAGGTGCTGGAACAGCGTACCGGCATGCCGACCCGTCTCAATCCTCAAGCCTGATGACTTGAACTCGAGACCCGGTAATGACAACGGCGACCCTATGGTCGCCGTTGTTGTTTCTGCCAGCGGCAGTGGGCGTTATTTGTGACTGACGGTGACGATTGCCATAGTGTGGCGATCATCGACCCACTGGTAGAAGACCTGGCTGTGGGAGAGATTCAGGGATGCCTCTCTTGCCAGTTTTTGCAAATTAACTGTTTCGGTTGTTTGTGCGGAGCCTGAGAGGCAGGTGACCTGCATCTGCTTCTCTAGTTGGTTGACACGGCAGGCATCCTCCACGATGGCGCCGCTGAATTCGATGCGTCCTGTATTACTTGCCTGGGTCGTCTCTGCCATCGATATGCCCAGCGTGGCGAGAGTGAACACTACTGCGCTTGTTTTCATGCAGACCTCCTGATTGTCTTGCTCGCGGGCAGGAACCCGCTTGTTCATTGCCTCGCATTATCAGTATCGACAGTGTCAGGTGGGGGATGAGCGTTATTTGATCCCTGCTCGGGAGTGGCAAATTCAGAAAGCAGGAGAAAAAAGAGGGCCGCCCATGGGGTTAATGCCGATGAGTCAATGGCTGTTCGACCATTCTCGGGCTAACAGCAGGAGTGAACCTTGTCGCGGCTGAAGTAAAAAGAGAAGTAGTTATCGATGTTGAGCAGGCGGTGCTCTTGGGGGCTGAAAGAGTCAAGGGGGTCATCTCGACGTCAAGCGGCTGGAGGCTTTGCGCAAGGCGCAGTCCGTGCATTGACCATGTCGATATGAGGTCAACCCCTTGGCTTGGGCCCAGGGGCTCTCATCACGCTGAACGGCGACCATTATGGTCGCCGTTTTTCTGGGCTCGAGTCAGCGTTTTACCTAGGCAGAATCACTGCACGCAGACCGGGCAGAAGGCGTAGGTGCCTTGCGGATCGTTGAAGCGGGTGAGCGGGTCGAGACTGCGGTTCACTTCCACCAATGCCTTGCCAAATCCAGCCGGTAGCCAGCTTTGCAACTGGGGGGCCAGCACGCGGGCACTGCTGTCAAACAGCTGGCGCAGGAACTTGTCCTTGGTGGACTCCTCCTGCTCGATGGGGGTGACCTGCCACTCCTTGAGGTTGGCCAGTTCGGCGGCGGCCTTGATGGCGTTATCCAGATTGCCGAACTCGTCCACCAGACCCAGGGCCTTGGCATCCTCACCAGTCCAGACACGACCTTCGGCCGCTTTTTCGGCCTCTTCCGGGCTCAGACCACGGCCCTTGCTGACCAGACCGATGAAGCGCTGGTAGGTATCTTCCACGCTCAGCTGGATTGCCTGACCGACGTGATCCGGCAGGGCGCGGGTCGGGCCTACGCCGACGTAATCTGTGGTGCCGACCCCGTCGGTATGCACCCCGAACTGGGCCAACGCCTTGTCGATGGTGGCAAACATGCCGAACACCCCGATGGAACCGGTGAGGGTGGTCGGGGAGGCGAAGATCTTGTCCGCATCGGCGGAGATCCAGTAGCCACCGGAGGCGGCATAGCTGCCCATGGAGACCACTACCGGTTTGCCTGCCTGTTTCAGGGCCAGCAGCTCGGCGCGGATCTGCTCGGCGGCGAAGGCGCTGCCGCCTGGGCTGTCGACCCGCAGGACCACGGCTTTGACCTTGTCATCGCGGCGGGCATCGGCCAGCAGGTCGGAGAGGCTGTCGCCGCCGATGGTTCCGGCAGGCTGGACGCCATCCATGATGGCGCCGCTGGCGACCACCAGACCCACCTCATCCTTGCCGCTCTGGGGATATTGTTCCGGAATGGCAGCCAGATACTCTTTCAGGCCGACCCCTTTCCAGCCGTGGTCGTCCGCTTCACCCACCTCTTTAATGACCGCCTGGGTCATCTCGTCGCGGGTGGCCAGCTGATCCACCAGACCGTTGTCGAGGGCGTAGTTGGCGGCATTGCCACCGGCCTTGCGCAGCAGCTCGAGGAAGCGATCCTTGCTCGGTGCGACCGCATCGGGTTCGATCTCCCGCTGCTCGGCTACGTCAGCCACATAGGATTGCCACAGCTGATCCAGCCAGCGCTGGTTCGCTTCTTTGCTCTCGGGAGACATCTCGTCGCGGGTATAGGGCTCGACGAAGGATTTGTAGGTACCGACCTTGAATACATGCGGGGTGATGTTGAGCTTCTCCAGCGCCGACTTGAAGTAGGTCTGGTAGACCCCAAGCCCCTCGATCACCACGGCGCCGCTCTGGTTGAGCAGCACGTGATCGGCGTGGGCCGCCAGCAGGTATTGCCCCTGAGTGTAGAAGTCAGCCATGGCGATCACCGGTTTGCCGCTCTCCCGGAAGGAGTCGATGGCGCTCGCCACCTCCTGCAGTTTGGTGAAGTTGGCACCCTGCAGCCCTTGCGGCTTGATCACCAGCGCCTTGATGCGTTCGTCATCCTTGGCACTCTTGATGGCCCACAGCAGGTCGGAGAGAACGATCTCGCTCGGCTGCTCGTCGCTGCTGTCCATCTGGCGCAGCAGTTGTACGGTGGGATCTGTCTGGGAGCGTTGCTCCACCAGCACGCCGTTGAGATTGAGGGTCAGCGCCCCTTCGATGGGCGCCTTGGGCGCCTCTTTCTGGCTGACGCTGAAGACGATGACCAGCACTACGATGAGAAACAGCAGATTGACCAGCATCAGCCGGGTGAAATTGAGCAGGCGCCACAGGCTGCGGAACAACCAACCCAGACCTTTGAAAATAGACATAGTCGCGTTATCGCCCTGTTAATGGGTAGAGAAGAGCCATTATTAACCAGTTGCGGGCGAAATTGCCATTTCCGACTGGCGGATCCCGCCTATCTTCGTTCAGGGCACGGCTGTTCGCTGAAAAATTGTCCAAACATTTGTTTGAAAAAGAATTTTCGATTCTTTACTCTAGCCTCAGTTTGATAACAAAAAATTAACTGGAGGCATCGTGAGCCGCTATCCGACCCTGCTGACCCCGCTCGACCTTGGTTTTACCCAGCTGCGCAACCGCGTGTTGATGGGCTCCATGCATACCGGCCTCGAAGAGGAGAAGGGCGGTTTTGACAAGCTGGCCGCCTTTTACGCCGAGCGCGCCCGTGGTGGCGTTGGCCTTATCGTCACCGGCGGTATCGCCCCCAATCTGCGCGGGCGGCTGGTGCCTCACGGTTCCCAGCTGAGCTTTCCCTGGCAGGTGAGCAAGCACAAGAAGGTGACCAACGCCGTGCATCAGGAGGGGGGCAAGATTGCGCTGCAGATCCTCCATGCCGGTCGTTACGCCTATCATCCGTTTAGTCTGGCGCCGAGTGCCCTCAAAGCCCCCATCTCCCCATTCAAACCGCGCGCCATGAGCGAGCGGCAGATCTGCGGCACTATTCGCGACTTCGCGGCTACAGCAGCGTTGGCCAAGGCGGCCGGTTATGACGGCGTCGAGGTGATGGGCTCGGAAGGCTATCTCATCAACCAGTTCATCTGCGAGCGCACCAACAAACGGACCGATGGCTGGGGCGGCAGCAGCGAAAACCGGATGCGCTTTCCGGTGGAGATTGTCCGCGCCATCCGCGAGCGGGTCGGCACCGACTTCATCATTATCTTCCGCCTCTCCATGCTGGATCTGGTGGAGCAGGGCTCGACCCTGGAAGAGGTGATTGCGCTCGGCAAGGCGCTGGAAGCGGTGGGGGTGACCCTCATCAACACCGGCATCGGTTGGCATGAGGCGCGCATTCCCACCATTGCCACCAGTGTGCCGCGCGGCGCCTTCAGCTGGGTGACTGCCGAGCTGAAAAAACACCTCAAGGTGCCCCTCATTACCACCAACCGTATCAACACCCCGGAGGTGGCCGAACGCATTCTGGCGGGGGGCGAGGCGGACATGGTCTCCATGGCGCGCCCCTTCCTGGCGGATCCCGAATTTGTCATCAAGGCGGCCGAGAACCGGGCGGATGAGATCAACACCTGCATCGCCTGCAACCAGGCCTGCCTTGACCATGTGTTCAAGCAGAAGCGCGCCTCCTGTCTGGTCAATCCTCGAGCCTGTTTCGAGACCGAACTGACCTTTGGCCGCGTGCCCCAGCCCAAGAAGCTGGCGGTGGTGGGGGCTGGCCCCGCCGGGCTGGCCTTTGCTTGCTACGCTGCCGAGCGCGGTCATCAGGTGAGCCTGTTCGATCAGGCCAGCGAAATCGGCGGCCAGTTCAACTTCGCCAAGCAGATCCCGGGCAAGGAGGAGTTTCACGAAACCCTGCGCTATTTTGCCAAACGGCTGGAGAAGTGCGGCGTCGAGCTCTATCTCGGCCAGCGCCAGAGTGCCGAGAGCCTGCTCGGCGGCGGTTTTGACGAGGTGATCCTCGCTACCGGTATTCGTCCGCGCACCCCCAATATTCCGGGCATCGAACATCCCAAGGTGATGAGTTATCTCGATGTATTGCGGGATCACAAACCGGTCGGCCAGAAGGTGGCGGTGATCGGTGCCGGCGGCATCGGCTTCGATGTAGCCGAGTATCTGGTCGAGAAGAAGGTGGAGATGGATGCCGATGGGCACCGTGATCACTGGCTCAAGGAGTGGGGCATCGACAAACAGCTTGGCGAGCGCGGTGGCCTCACGGCTCCTGAAATCGACGCCCCCGAGCGCCAGATCTGGCTGCTCCAGCGCAAGGAGAGCAAGGTGGGTGACGGACTTGGCAAGACCACCGGCTGGATCCACCGTACCGTGCTCAAGAACCGCAAGGTGCAGATGCTCTCCGGGGTGCAATATCTGGGGATCGATGACGAGGGCTTGCACATTCAGGTGGGCGAGACCAAGCAGTGTCTGCCGGTGGATCAGGTTATCGTCTGCGCCGGGCAGGAGCCCCTTAAAGAACTGCAGGCGGGTTTGCAGGCAGCAGGCAAGCCGGTGCACATCATCGGTGGTGCCGACGTGGCAGCCGAGCTGGATGCCAAGCGAGCGATCAGACAGGGCGCCGAACTGGCTGCGGTCATCTAGCCAACCGTGCCCTCTTGTCCTTTATAGTGCGATAAACCCCTGAGCCTCAGGGGTTTTCTTCATTCGGTGCTGTGCTAAGGTAGCGCCATCATTGCCCCAGAGAAGGAATTGCCCATGGATGCCCTCACCCTGTTGCTCAATCGCCACTCCTGTGGCCGTCTCGCCGATCCCGCCCCGAGCGGTGAGGTGCTCGACAATATCCTCAAGGCGGGCCTGCGCGCGCCGGATCACGGCACCCTGACCCCCTGGCAGTTCATTCTGTTTGAAGGGGAGGGGCGTGAGCGGCTGGGCAAGCTGCTAGCCGAGGCGGCCCGTGCCCGTGGCGAAGATGAAGAGAGCATCAAGAAGTGCAGCGAAGCGCCACTGCGGGCGCCCTTGGTCGTCGCCGTGGCAACCCGTTATCAGGATCACCCCAAGGTGCCGAAACTGGAGCAGGAGCTCTCTGCCGGTTGTGCCTTGATGGCGATGCAGATGGCGGCACAGGCGCAGGGTTTCAACGGCATCTGGCGCTCCGGCTGGTTTATCTTTGATGAGCAGATCAACAAGGGACTGGGACTGGCGGCAGAGGATCAGCTGGTGGGTTTCCTCTATCTCGGCACCCCCATGCTGGAAGCACGCAAACTGCGCGAGCTGCCGCTCGATGAGTTTGTCCGCCGTTTCTGACTTTTCGGCCACGTTGCGGTTGAGAGAAGCAAAGCCTCGAGAAATCGGGGCTTTTCTGTTTAACCGTGAATAGTAACCAGAGAAATTGGGGAAAATAAATGGGTCAAAGAGGCTTCGCGCGCCATAGCAGGTAATTATTTAAATAGTGCGATGTACCTCGCAATCCTGTTGTATTTCACTATGTAAAACGTTTGCGCATTCGCTAATATCTCCCTGCCAGTTTAGAAGGGCACTCCTTCTAATTTTTCTGCGATGAGAGTCGCAATTCCGTAGCACCTTTTAACAGCCCAACGTCTTCGTGACATTGGGCTTTATTTTTATGGGGTGTAGGGGCTGTTGTGAACTGATGGCGGCATCAAGATGCAGCCCGGTTGGCAGCCTTATGACCTGTTTTTGGCTGGCAGGATCCGGGCCGGGTTGCCGACTACCCGAGCACCGGCCGGTACATCTCTGGTGACTACGGCGCCCGCGCCGACGATCGCCTCCCGCCCTATGGTTACGCCGGGCAGCAAGATGGCACCGCCCCCAATCCAGACCTTGTCTTCAATGGTGACCGGCAGCGCCGTCTCTGTTCCCTGAATTCGTTCGTCGGCCTCCAGTGCATGGGCCGCTGTATAGATCTGCACGTTTGGCCCAATCATCACATGGGCGCCGATGCGAATGGGGGCATTGTCCAGCAGGGTCGCTCCCATATTGATGTAGGAGTCCTTGCCCAGGTGGATGTGGCGGCCATAGGTGCAGTAGAGGGGCGGGCAGATGAAGGCGTTCTCTGCCAGTTCGCCAATCAGCTCCGCCAGTAGTGCCCGCTGCTCTGCCTCCTCTTCCGCCTGATTGAAACGGCGATAGCGCCGTGCCGCCTCCCGGCGCAACTGGGCCAACTCGGGTGCCATGCAGTTGTAAGGTTGGCTGCTGATCATCTTCTGGTATTCGCTCATGGCAGGGCCTCAATGATGTGGAAGAACGATGTTAATCCCTCATTGGCCAGAGAAGCGTGAACCGTCCCCCAGAGTGGGAAAGGGGGAGAAACAACAAGAGCACCCGTGGGTGCTCTTGTTTGATAAAGATGCTGATTTTCCGCCTTGAGAGCGGGAGCTATGTTTAGCCGTGTTTGCGGCCAGAGAGGCGGCACCACTCCTCCTTGACGGCGGTCGGGTCCATCTCGAACCACTGGCCGTAGATAGTTTCCAGTTCCGGGGCCTGGCTCTCCAGCACGCCGGAGAGGGCCATCAGGCTGCCCGCTTTGCCGTGACCGGCGATAAGTGGAGCCAGTTCGCGCAGCGGGCCGGCCAGGATGTTGGCGACCACCACGTCCGCTTCGACATCTTGCGGCTGGTCGGCTGGTAGATAGAGCTCAATCTGGTCGGCGACGCCGTTGCGCGCGGCGTTGTCGCGGCTTGCCTGAATCGCCTGCGGGTCGATGTCGATGCCGATGACGCGGGCGGCACCCAGTTTCAGGGCGGCGATGCCGAGAATGCCGGAGCCACAGCCAAAATCGACCACAGTTTTACCGGTCAGATCCAGCCCGTCCAGCCACTGCAGGCAAAGTGCCGTGGTGGGGTGGGTACCGGTACCGAAGGCCAGGCCCGGATCCAGCATCACGTTAACTGCATCGGGGTTCGGCACATCGCGCCAGCTCGGGCAGATCCAGAGGCGCTCGCCAAACTGCATGGGGTGGAAGTGATCCATCCACTCGCGCACCCAGTCCTTGTCTTCCAGCTGCTCGACCTTGTAGCCGACATTTTCGCCGAAGATCTGCTGGAAAAAGGCGATGGTGGGAGCCGGGTCGGTTTCGGCATCGAACAGCCCCATCACTTCGGTCTCGCCCCAGAGCGGGGTTTCACCGGGCATAGGTTCGTAGACGGGCACATCCTTGGCATCCATAAAGGTCACCGCCTGGGCTCCACGCCCCAGCAGCATGTTGCTCACCTTGTCTGCGGTCTTGGCAGTGGCGTTGATTCGAATTTGTATCCAGGGCATGGCGTCGACTCTTCATAAATGTGAAACCGCGAGATTCTACCATCATGGGGCAGTGCTGTCGTGGTTTGCCCATGACGTGGAGGGATTCGGGGGCTTTTGCCGGATTGGCACGGTTCCTGTATTGCTCTATGCAGGCGAAGACGACCGGTTTTCGCTGAACGCTTTGCTCAAGTTCCGTCATCTTTCACTGCCACCCTCGGGTGGCATTTTTTTATCTGCACTTGTTTGCCTGGTAAACAGTCTGCCAGACAAAAAAAGAGCAAGGTCGGCACCTTGCTCAAGGACGGGCTGACGCCGTTTTGGCGCATTCATGCTGCTGTTGGCACGCCAGATGCAAAGACTTATATGTCCTGCATAAGGATATGTGTGTGATTGTTACCCCAATGTTCAGGTATTCAGGCCATTTCTCGCGAAATGGCCTCTTTTTTGGCTGATTGTCGGACGTTGGCCTACCACAGGCAGTCATGAGTGCCGCTGGTTGTGCCCGTTTGGGGCATCTCCTTGGTGAACTTATCCCATCATGGTGCGTTGGAGGGCTTAGTTGGCAAAGTCGCTCATGTCGATCACCAGCTTGCCAACCATGCGGCCCGCTTCCACCTCGGCATGGGCCTGAGCCAGCGTGATCGGGGTCAGCGACGGGATGGTTCTGGTCAGGGTGGTCTGCAATACCCCTTCATCGACCAGTGCCGCCACCCGGCCGAGCAGGCGGTGCTGTTCGATCATGTCCGGCGTCTGGAACAGGGAGCGGGTGAACATGAACTCCTGGCTGAAGGTGACGCTCTTGCTCTTGAGCAGGGAGAGATCCCACGGCTCGCTCGATTCGGCGATGGTGCAGATATGGCCGAACGGACGGATCAGCCCGGCCATGGTGGCCCAGTGCTCGGCGGTGGCGTTGGTGCAGAAGATGGCATCGACCTGAGTGATGCCAAGGGCGGTCAGCTCCTCCTGCAACTTGTGGTGGTTCACGACCTGATGGGCGCCCATTTCGAGGCACCATTCGCGGCTCTCGGGGCGGGAGGCGGTAGCAATCACCTCCATAACGGTGAGCTGGCGAGCCAGCTGGATGGCGATGGAGCCCACGCCACCGGCGCCGCCGATGATCAGCAGTTTGCCACGGCTTTCGCGGGTAAGAGCGAAGCGCTCGAACAGGGTCTCCCAGGCGGTGATGGCGGTGAGTGGCAGGGCGGCGGCCTCCACATTGCTCAAGCTGGTGGGGGCGATCGCGGCGATGCGCTCATCCACCAGTTGCAGGGCGCTGTTGCTGCCCGGGCGGCTGATATCGCCGGCATACCAGACCCGGTCGCCCGCCTTGAACAGGGTGACTTCGCTGCCAGTGGCGACCACTTCCCCCACCGCATCCCAACCCAGTACCCGGGGTGAGCTTTCAATTTTTGCCTTGGGCGAGCGCACCTTGGTATCCACCGGATTGACGGAGGTGGCGGTGACCCGCACCAGCAGATCCCGCGGGCCCGGAACCGGATCGGGCAGGTTGGCTGCGATAAAGCAGTCGGGGTGGTCGCTTGGCAGATAGTGAGTCAGGGCAATGGCTTTCATGGTATTTCCTTTCAAATCGCTGTGTTCGGGATTGCCACTCACTCTAGTCTGGTTGATTATCAAGATTAAGATGGGTAATCGGTAAAGACTGTTTGAATATATGAACAATGTCGATCTGGAGTTGATGGGGCTGTTTGCCACCGTGGTGGAGCAGGGAAGCTTTACCCGAGCCGCCGAGCTGCTCGGTATGCCCAAGTCGTCGGTGAGCCAGAAGATCTCGCGGCTCGAATCCCAGCTCGGGGTGCGGCTGTTGCAGCGTACCACTCGCAGGTTGAGCCTGACCCCGCAGGGGGAGCTCTATGTGGAGCACTGTCAGGGGCTGCTGGCACTGGCCCGCAGTGCCAATCTGGCGATGGCACGGCTGCGCTCGGCCCCGGCGGGGCGGGTGCGGATCACTGCCCCCGAGGCGACCGGCACCCTGCTGCTTGGCCGGATCCTGGCCGAGTTTCGTGCGCTTTACCCCGAGGTGGTACTGGAGCTGACCCTGAGCGATGAGCAGCTTGATCTGGTGGGCGAGGGTTACGATCTGGCGCTGCGGGCGGCGCCGCTGAAAGACTCCAGCCTGATCTGCCGGCGTATCGGTCAGGTGCCGCGCCATCTGGTTGCGGCCCCAGCCTATCTGGCGGCCCACGGCATGCCGCAACAGTTGAGCGAGCTGGGCCGCTATGCCTGTCTGGTGCACTCGGCCATGCCGGTGTGGCCATTGCTGGAGGGGGGCTGGCGGCCGCAGGGGGCCTGTGTCAGCAACAGCTTGCTGGCGCTGCGGGAGATGGCGCTTCATGACGGGGGGATTGCCCTGTTGCCCCACCATGTCTGTGAAGGGGATTTGGCGGCGGGGCGGCTGCAGAAGGTGTTGCCGGATCAGCCCATTCCGGCCAACCCGTTTTACCTTATCTATCCGAGTCGGGAGCATCTGGCTCCCGCCCTGCGCACCCTGATGGATTTCGTGGCCGAGCGGTTGCCGTTCGCCTGAGTTACCAGCTGCTCTGGCTGGCCGACTCCTGATTGGGTTTGAGGCCGAGGGGGACCGACTGGCGCTCCGCCAGCATGCGGATCTGCCCTTCAATCAGGCTGGCGCTGGGGCCCAGCACCAGCACCAGCTGGTGGTCGTTGAGCTGGATCCAGGAGAGGCAGCCCAGACCCAGCAGGCGAGATTCATCCACCAGTGAAATATCGCGCACCCGCAGGCTGAGGCGGGTGATACAGACACTCATCGCCACCAGATTGTCCATCCCGCCCAGCACCTTGAGGTACTGGATCGCCAGCATCTGCGGGTCTGAGGGGGCAACGCTGGCAAGGCGCGGATGCTCCACCGCGATGGGCTTGCTCGGCATGCTGAGGGGGGCGCGCTCCAGCAGTTGGTAAAAGAGCAGGGTGTAGGCGACGAAAAACAGGATACCGACCGGAATGAGCCAGAAGCTGTGCTCCCCAGCCTGATAGCTCAGCACCAGATCCAGCAGACCGGCGGAGAAGTAACTGCCCACCTTGATCCCCAGCCCGCTACAGACAGCGAGCGATAGCCCGGTCAGCAGGGCGTGGGCGAGAAACAGCCAGGGGGCGGTAAAGGCGAACAGAAATTCGATAGGCTCTGTGATACCCACCAGTGCCGAGGTGAGCGCCAGGGTGAGTAGCAGCCCGCCCTGTGGCAGCCGCTGCATCCGCTGGCGGTGCAGCCAGATGGCAAAACAGGCGCCCGGTAGTCCGAACATGATGATGGGGTAGAGACCGGCCACATACCCTTCATGAAGGGGTTGGGCGGTGGCCAGCGCCTGCAGGTTGCTCTCGCCAAGGCCGATGACGCTGCCCAATACCTGATGCAGCCCGAGCGGGATCAGCAGCCGGTTGAGGGTGCCGTAGCAGAAGGCGCCAAACGGCGTGGTGAGCAGCTCGGAGGTGAGCAGGGTCAGCCCGCGCTCCAGTGGCGGCCACAGCAGCGAGAGGGGGATGGCGATCAGCAGGCAGGCCAAGGCCGACACCAGCAGGCTGGGAAACTCCCCCCTGGCGATCTGCAGCCAGCGGGGCAGGGTTTGCTGGTGAACCCAGGGATAGATAATGGCGGTGGTGAGTCCCGCCAGCAGGCCGCAGATCATGTCTGCGTGCAGGTTGGGGGCCAGAGTATTGAAAGCTGTGCTGAGCAGCAGGAAGTTGACCGCACCCGCCAGCGTCTGTCCGCCCAGCTCCTGCCGACTCAGGCCAAAGGCGATCGCCACCGCATAGATAAGCGGCATCTGGCTGAAGATCGCCTGACCGGTGAGGGAGAGCACCGCCAAATCGAGCACGTCGGGTTGGCCAAGCCGGTAGATCAGCGCCGCCATCGGCAGGATGGAGACGGGCAGCAGCAGGGCATAACCGAGCCGCTGCAGGGCTTGAGTAACGACTTGTCGAGTGGCTTTAACGGGCATACAGCGGCTACGTTCTGTGACTTGGCGCACAGTTTAACCGGAAAACACCTATTTGGGGATAGTTTTGGAACCCCTAATTTATATTTTTATTATTTCTGCCCGAAAAGCTCGCGCACTTCCCGCGAGGGCGGTGCCGTCAGCAGGCTCACCGTGATAAAGACCACCAGCGCCAGCGTGAGGCTTGGCACGATGGCGTGCAGACCAGCCAGCTTGATCCCCCACTGACTCAGTACCCCATAGCTGACGATGCCGCTGACCATACTGGCCAGCGCGCCCGGGCCGTTGGCCCGCGACCAGTAGAGGCCGAGCACCAGTGGCCAGAGGAACACCGCCTGCAGACCGCCAAAGGCGAGCAGGTTGAGCCAGATGATCATCTCGGGCGGTTGCAGCGCCGCCAGCAGCACCAGGGTGCCCAAGATCAGGGTGCAGAGCAGGGAGAGGCGGGGGATGCGCACCTCCAGCTTCTCCTGCTTTGGATTGAGATAGTTGAGGTAGAGATCTTTCACCAGAGTGGCGGAAGCCTGGATCAGCTGGGAGTCGATGGTGGACATGATGGCCGCCATCGGTGCCGCCAGAAAGACCCCGGCCAGCCAGGGGGGCAGCACTTCCATCATCAGGGAGGGCATGATCTTGTCCGGGCTGTCCATGCCGGGCAGGATGGCGCGGCCAAGGGTGCCCGCCAGATGCATGCCAAACATCAGCAGGGCGCTGACCACTGTGCCGATCAGGATGCCGCGGTGAAGCGCCTTGCTGTCGCGATAGCCAAAGCAGCGCAGCGCCGAGTGGGGCAGCCCCACCACCCCGACACAGACCAGGATCCAGAAGCTCAACATAAAGGGCTGGGTCAGCATGTCGCCGGCCCCTTGCGGGCTCACCAGCTTGGGATCGATCTCCTTGAGCTGGTGGATAAGGTTTGGCAAGCCGTCACCGGCGACCAGAATCCCCGCCAGCAGGGCGCCGGTGCCGATCAGCATGATGATCCCTTGAAGGGCATCGGTCATCACCACGGCGCGAAAACCGCCGATGATGGTGTAGAGCAGCACGCAGCTGGCAAACAGCATCAGCCCCTGCTGGTAGGAGAGGCCGGTGGCGGTCTCCAGCAGGCGGGCGCCGCCGATGAATTGCACCACCATGGTCGCGATAAAGGCGAGGATGATAGTAACGGAGCCGAGGATCACCACCGCCTTGCTCTGGTACCGGGCCCACAGCATGTCGTTGATGGTCACCGCATTGACCCGGCGGGCGATGATGGCGAACTTCTTGCCAAGCACCCCCAGAGTGAGCCAGACGGTGGGCAGCTGGATCATCGCCAG
>NZ_JAAKNE010000099.1:0-16360 GCF_049170755.1 Aeromonas sp. 604176 | reverse complement strand
TTGGGGTGGTCATAGTTGGTCTTGACCCGCTCTTCCATGGTCAGGTGGGTCTGATCACGGTAGTAGCAATCTTCGGTGATCACACCAATCTGACCTGCGCCCAGTTCGGCCACCAGCTCTTCATAAATGGTCTGGGCTATAAGACTTTTGCCAGACGCAGATGCGCCCGCAATACCGATGATCACACACGAATGTTGAGTATCAGACATGACAAATACCTAAAAGAGAAGAGCAGTGGGGATGGTTTAAACCGATCCATTATATAAAAAAGGGTGGGTCATGCCCACCCTCAATTCCCTTTCAAGTGACCGACCGCCGATTATTCATCCAGCGCCATGGCATAGAGGGGGGTCGCAATCGGTTTTGCGCTGAAAAAGAGTTCAGCCCCTACCCTGCGCGCCAGCTTCAAATAAGCCTGAGCCAGGCTCCCTTCCGGTGCGCCGAACACCGTCGGACAGCCATCATCCATGTGTTGGCGGATATCGATGTGCAGCGGTAATTGACCAAGCAGTGCCACTTGATACTGCTCTGCCATCTTCTGGCCGCCACCGGTACCGAACAGCGGCTCATGATGACCACAGGCGCTGCAGACGTGATAACTCATGTTCTCGATGATGCCAAGCACCGGCACATTGACCTTGTTGAACATAGCGATCCCCTTGCGGGCATCGGCCAGCGCCACATCTTGCGGGGTGGTGACGATCACCGCCGCCGAAGTCGGCACCTGCTGGGCCATGGTGAGCTGGATATCGCCAGTGCCCGGCGGCATGTCTACCACCAGATAATCCACCTCGCCCCAGCGGGTCTCATGGAGGATCTGCGCCAGCGCCTTGCTCGCCATCGGGCCGCGCCAGATGGTGGCATCCTGCTCGGAGACCAGATAGCCGATGCTGTTGCTCTTGAGGCCGCAGGCCATCACCGGCTCCATCAGCTTGCCGTCATGGCTGACCGGGCGCTCTTTGAGGGTGCCCATCATGGTGGGAATGGAAGGGCCATAGATATCGGCATCGAGAATGGCGACCCGCGCCCCCTCTTTTTGCAGCGCCAGCGCCAGATTGACCGCTGTGGTGGATTTGCCCACCCCGCCCTTGCCGGAAGCAACGACGATGATGTTGCGAATGCCCTGCACGGCATTGAGGCCCTGCGCCCGCGGCATGCTGGCGACGTCAATCTCCAATGCCCAGTCGATGCGGGCGGCGCCGGTGGCGCTGCGCAGCCTGGCATCGTAGTTCTCTTTGAGCTGATCGAGCAGCGAAAGACCGGCAAACGGCAATACCAGCCGGATAGTGATCCCCTGACCCTGATTGATGATCTCGCGAACGAATCCGGCATCTACCAGATCCTTGTGCCAGCCAGCTGGCTTAAATTCGGCGAGGATCTGTTTTACTGAATCAATCACCATTAACTCCTCATTATCTTGTCATTATCTTGAGGTGAACGGTTACCGCACACAAATCAGTGGCTTGCCTGCCATCGTAACAGCAGGTGCTGCCAAGGTTGGCACAGCCACAACCCTAGGCAGGCTACCCCCAATTCGGGTAACATGCACGGCACTCTATCATCCCAACAAGCACATCAAGAACGTAATATGGCAACTGATCCTCGTAAAATGCTGGTAACCTGCGCCCTCCCCTATGCCAATGGCTCCATCCATCTTGGCCACATGCTGGAACACATCCAGGCCGATATCTGGGTTCGTTATCAGCGAATGCGCGGCCATCAGGTGCACTTCATCTGTGCCGATGATGCCCACGGCACCCCGATCATGCTCAAGGCACAGCAGATGGGGATCACCCCGGAAGAGATGATTGCCGCTGTCTCCAAGGAGCACCAGGCCGACTTCGCCGGGTTCAACATCAGCTTTGACAACTATCACTCCACCCACAGCGACGAAAACCGCGAGCTGGCGGAGCTGATATATGGCCGCCTGAAAAATGGTGGCTTTATCAAGAGCCGCACCATCTCCCAGCTGTTCGATCCGGAAAAATCCATGTTCCTGCCGGACCGTTTCGTCAAGGGAACCTGCCCCAAGTGCAAATCTCCGGAGCAGTATGGCGACAACTGCGACAGCTGCGGCGCTACCTACAGCCCGACCGAGCTGATCGAACCGAAATCTGCTGTCTCCGGCGCAACTCCGGTGATGAAGGACTCCGAGCACTTCTTCTTCGACCTGCCGCAATTTGAAAAATGGCTCTCTGAGTGGGTACGCGGCTCCGGCGCCATTCAGGAAGAGATGGCCAACAAGATGCAGGAGTGGTTCGAGAGCGGCCTGCAGCAGTGGGACATCACCCGTGACGCCCCCTACTTCGGTTTCGAAATCCCGGGAGCCCCGGGCAAGTATTTCTACGTCTGGCTGGATGCCCCCATCGGCTACATGGCTTCTTTCAAGAACCTGTGCAACAAGCGTGGCGACATCGACTTTGACAGCTACTGGAAAGCGGACTCCGACGCCGAGCTCTACCACTTCATCGGTAAAGATATCGCCTACTTTCACTGCCTGTTCTGGCCGTCCATGCTGGAAGGTGCCAACTTCCGCAAGCCGACCAAGGTCAACGTGCACGGTTATGTGACCGTCAACGGCGCCAAGATGTCCAAGTCCAAGGGCACCTTTATCAAGGCATCCACCTACCTGAACCACCTGGATCCGGAGTGCCTGCGTTACTACTATGCCGCCAAGCTCAACAGCCGCATCGACGATCTGGACTTGAACCTCGAAGATTTCGTGCAGCGGGTCAACGCTGACGTGGTCAACAAGCTGGTCAACCTTGCCTCCCGCAACGCCGGCTTTATTGCCAAGCGTTTTGGCGGCAAGCTGGCGGCGACCTGCGCCGAACCCGAGCTCTACGCCGAATTCGCCAATGCTCGTACCGCCATTGCCGAGGCTTATGAGAGCCGCGAATTCAGCCGCGCCATCCGCGAAATCATGGCGCTGGCCGACAAGGCCAACCGCTACGTGGACGACAAGGCGCCCTGGGTTATCGCCAAGCAGGAAGGGGCTGACGCCGAGTTGCAAGCGGTTTGCTCTGTTGGCATCAACCTGTTCCGCGTGCTGATGGCCTACCTCAAGCCCGTCATGCCGCTCCTGGCCGAACGTGCCGAAGCCTTCCTGGCCGAAACCCTCAGCTGGGATGGCATCGAGATGCCGCTGGTCGATCACACCGTTGCCCCGTTCAAGGCCCTCTTCTCCCGCATCGAGCCGGCGAAGATTGAAGCCATGATCGAGGCATCCAAGGAAGACCTGGCCAAAGAGCAGGCACCGAAAGTGACCGGTCCGCTGGCTGATGACCCCATCAGCGAAACCATCACCTATGACGACTTTGCCAAGATTGACCTGCGCGTAGCGCTGATCAAGAAGGCCGAAGCGGTACCGGAAGCCGAGAAGCTACTCAAGCTGCAACTGGATATCGGCGGCGAAACCCGTCAGGTGTTTGCCGGTATCAAGTCCGCCTACAACCCGGAAGATCTGGAAGGCAAGCTGACCGTGATGGTGGCCAACCTGGCGCCGCGCAAGATGCGTTTCGGCATGTCCGAAGGCATGGTGCTGGCCGCAGGCCCGGGCGGCAAGGATCTCTGGATCCTGGAGCCGCAGGAAGGCGCCCAGCCGGGCATGCGCGTCAAGTAAGCGTATTGCTGACTGCGACCACAACCAGATAGAGAAGAGAGGCCAAACGGCCTCTCTTTTTTGTCTCACCTGTTTGGCTTGGATAGTTTTTGTAGATGCTGGTCGCGGATGACTTTCGTAGATTGCGGCCTCGAGGCTATCCACCGCTTGACTTGGTGGACGATACATTTTGTTCTGAATACCTGACCACCCGACTTGGCATGTCATTCATGTTGTGGCCTGCCAGCATCGCCAGTTTGAGCGCCACCAGCTCCGCCTGCTGGCAGTCCAGTTGACACAAACGGGCGGTGATCTTCCCCTTCAACTGCTGCCGCAGTTTCGTCTGCTTGCAGGTGTTCCCCTGCTCTGTTCGCAACCTCCGCCGCCATTGACGCCAATCCTGCAACTGGCCGAGTCGCTCCTGCCAGTGAGTCAAAGTGCTCAACCAGCCGGGATCTCCACTCCCCAGATCCAGCAACAGTTCCACGCCATAACGGGCCTGCTTGATCTCGAGGCGCAGCCGATGCCAGCGGCGCAACTGTTGCTGACGGGAGCTGGCAGATTTCCCAACGCAGGGAATAGGTTCATCGTGAGCGCTCTGCGCCTCATCAAGGCGCAGGGCCAGATGCTGCTGATAGAGGAACGCCAATGCCCACGCATCCTGCACCTGCGCCACCGCCGCAAGCCAGCGGGCCAGTCGCCGCGACAACAGGGGTACGCGACAGGCCGATTTGTGAGTATTGCCCGTGCTGGCAGGCGGCTTGCCAAAACGCTCGGCGTAAACCTGAGCATCCCGCAGCGCCGAAAGCCGCCCGACCGAGCGCAGCAGACGCCGCTCCAGCTCGGGATGATAGGTGAGTGGCCGCCACAGGGCGAGCAGCGCCAGCAAGCGGCGCGCTGCGATACGGTAGCCATGCACGGCCGGTTCACTGGCCTCTTCGCGCACCGTCCGCGCCGCCTCCTGATAACGGGCGACCCAGCTTGTTGCCTGAGTCAGCAACAGACCTTCCTTGTCAGCGTCCATCTCGTCTCCGCCCCTTCAGTTGGTGTGAAAGCCCTGACCGGTGGGCGGCAGCGCCTCTTCATACTCCATCCGGGTCACCCTGGCGGTGCGCGGGCCATGTTCCAGCCAGCCCAGCATCATCTGTACCCCCTGCGTCGGCCCGCTGATGAGGATCTCCACCGACCCATCCTCCAGGTTGTAGGCATGGCCGCGCAGCCCCAGCTGCAAGGCACGCTCACGGGTGAAGTAGCGAAATCCGACCCCTTGCACCTGCCCCCACACCCGAATGACAAACGATTGCTCTCCCATTTCTCACACCTTCTGCTTAAGAAAAAAATTCCCGAGACGATAATGTGCCCGACACTCTATCTCTGCAGGATGCAGCTCCATTATGAAAGAAGTTAAATTCCGGTGGGTTGACCGCTATCTCATTCACCTCACCATCAGTGAAAAATTCCATATCGCGTTCTGGTTAC
Source organism: Aeromonas sp. 604176 (assembly GCF_049170755.1). Taxonomy (NCBI): domain Bacteria; kingdom Pseudomonadati; phylum Pseudomonadota; class Gammaproteobacteria; order Aeromonadales; family Aeromonadaceae; genus Aeromonas; species Aeromonas sp. 604176. The sequence goes on along the minus strand of NZ_JAAKNE010000099.1, from coordinate 11,280 downwards.
CTCTCTTCATCATCGCCTTCCTCAGCTGGTACATGCTGGCGGCCAGCCATCAGCAGGAGATCTCCCTGCGGGTAGCGCAGTTGCAACAACGGGTCGAAACCACGGCGCAGCTGGTCAGCCAGCAGCCCACTCTGGTGTTGCCTGCTGATCTGCGCCTCACCCGGCAAGGCAGCAGCGGGTTGCAGCAGCAAGGAGATCACTACCTCTTTAGCGCGCCAGCGGGTCAGGCGGGCTACGTCACCGGTGATCTCGATACCGGCAACCTCTCCATGTGGGAGGGGCAGGGCTCGACCCTGCTCCTGATCGGCGCGCTGGCCGCCCTGATGGCGCTGGTGATCCACTACATGATGACCTTTGTCTCCGGTGCGCTTTACTCCACCAACAAGGCGTTGCAAACCGTGGCGGACGGGGATCTCACCTTCCGCCTCAACTTCTTCCCGGTGCGCGACGAGTTCTCCACCTTGGCGGGCAGCATCGACCGCTTTACCGACCGCCAGCACCAGATCGTCAAACTGGTGGAGGAGTCTGCCGAAGCGCTGACCATGGCCGCCGACGAGTTTCGTGATCATGCCCGCGAAGGCGAGACCATGGCGCGTTCCCAGCGCCAGCACATGGATTCACTGGCCACTGCCATGGAGCAGATGTCGGCGGCGATCCGCGAAGTGGCGCGCAATGCCAACGACACCCTGCAGCAGACCCGCCAGTCGAGCGAAGAGGCGGCCAATGGCGCCAACCGGGTAGCCCGCACCATCGAAGCGATCCGCACCCTGGCCGACGAAATTGGCAACGCCTCCGGCGCGGTCGAGCGGCTCACCCACAACGCCAACCGGATCAACGAGGTGGTCAACGTCATCAACGCCATCTCCCAGCAGACCAACTTGTTGGCCCTCAACGCCGCTATCGAAGCGGCCCGTGCCGGTGAGCAGGGTCGCGGCTTTGCGGTGGTAGCTGATGAGGTGCGTACCCTCGCCAGTCGTACCCAGCAGGCGACGGTGGAGATCCAGCAGATGATCGAAGAGCTGCAGACCGGTACCGGGGCGCTGAACGAGATCATGGAGAAAACCGTGGGGCGCGCCGCCAGCAGCCAGCAGCTCATCAGCGAGGTGGGGCTGGATATCGAGAAGCTGAGCAACCACAGCGATGCGGTACTGGAGATGAGCACCCAGATTGCCACCTCCAGCGAGGAGCAGAGCTCGGTCGCCGCCGAGATCACCCACAATCTCGATCAGGTACGCCATGAAGCGGCGCAGGTGGAGGAGTCTGCCAGCGCCTCGGTGGCTGGCACGCAAGGGCTGAAAGCCACCGCCAGCGAACTGACCCAAGCACTCAAGGGGATCACTCTCTGACGCTGCCGAATAGCATCCGGCAACAAGAAGCAATAAGAAAAGAGGCCACCCATTGGGTGGCCTCTTTGTCTTTATGGATAGTGACCATGAATGATAGCGACCAATTGCTATGCTGGCTGGCAGTCCCGCTCAGGATTGCAGCAAACTCAGGGCCGCATTGGGGCGACTGTTTGCCTGACTCAAAATCGAAGCTCTCGCCTGCTGCAAGATTTGGGTGCTGACCAAGCGCGCCGATTCCACAGCCATGTCGGCATCCCGGATCCTTGAGCGGGCAGCGCTGAGGTTCTCATTGGCATTGGCCAGATTGCGTACCCGTGAATCCAGCGCATTGGCTTGGGCACCGAGCCGAGCGCGCTGAACACCCAGCTGTTTCATACCCACATCCAGGGTTTTGATGGCCCTGCTGGCGTTGTCTTCACTAAGAACATCAATATTATCAACGGTATATTTCTTCTTGTCCTCTTGATAAAAGCCAAGCGCATGCAAGCTGGATCCCTGCATATCAATATTGGAATACTTGTCGCCTGATGAGCGCAGCTCCATCTGACCGATATACGTCGTCGATGTAACATCGGGTAACAGAGAGCTCAGAGAGGAACTACTGATCACCGGAAGCGCCGGTGGTGCTGGCTGCGGAGGGGGGGTTGTGCCATTGGCCAGCGCAAGGCTGTTGCCCTGAGCGCTATGCATGGTCAACACATTGCTGGCGGGATTGCTGTTGTTGGAGGCACTCACATAAAAACCTAGACCTGCCGATTGCGCAGTACTGTTGATGCGTTGAACCACGGTTGCCATGATGGCACTATTTTTTGCTGTCGGATTGACCGGATCCCATCCGGTCATATCAATGCCTGTGGTCAAATCCACAGAGTGACCCGCCACATCGATATAGGAGGGTAATGCGGATAAATCGACCGCGGAGGCGACAGAAAATGGCAGTTGTTGCGCTTGTACCGGCCCCTGATTATTGGGAAAGGTGGTGCCATTAATATCTGCGACGAACGCTTCCAGGGTTGAATAGTCCTTGTCAAAAGTGACGCCATTAAGGGTGATAGGCTGAGATGAAAGCTTGAGATCAGCAATGTCATACGCCCCTGGCTTGCTTCCTGCCGGACTGCGCGCTTGCCACTCCATCTCCCCCAGATTTTTGGTCTGGGCATTGAGATCGGTAATGACGGTATTCTGCCCTGCATAGGCACCAACCGAGAAGATGCCTTTGTAACTCCCCGCCAGCAAATCCTGCCCGGCAAACCGGGTGCCTGTGGCAATCCGGTCCATCTCCAACTGCAATTGCTTGAATTCGGCATTAAGAGCAACACGATCCTCTGCCGTATTGGCACCGCTTCCCGACTGCAGCGCCAGGGTGCGCATCCGCTGCATCAGGTTCATCGACTCATCAAGCGCACCATCAGCCACGTTGATCACCGAGATCCCATCGTTGGCGTTGCGAATAGCGGTGTTGACCCCGTTCACTTCACTGGTGAGGCGATTACTGATCTGCAAGCCGGCTGCATCATCGGTGGCACTGTTGATGCGCAAGCCGGATGAGAGTCGTCGATATACCGAATCCAGCGTGTTGGATGATTGACCAAGATGGCGAGAAGCATTAACGGCAGAAATATTGGTAGCGATGGAGAGGGACATGGACAGCTCGATACAGGAAAGATTCAAAATGGTCTTCCCCACTATCGACATCATCAAATGACTCTTTAGCGAAAATCACTATAAAGTAAGGTTAAAACGCTTTGCTGACTACATTTTGCGCACATGACAACCAGTATTGAACGCAAAACAAGCATAACCAGCTGTGGTATATAAGATAAGCAGCGTGAAACGCCAACATTGAGATTCTGCAAATCTTGCATATGCAACACTCGGGCGTTCTCCAGTTGTACAATTCGTCACTCTGCCATATACCAGCAAAGGCTGGCTTAGCCGCACTATTGCACATAGAATGTGGCCCCTTTTCTTTCTACCATCGGCAAACATTCATGAGCGCTTCCATCTATCTCGTCAAAGGCCGCGAAAAATCCCTGCTGCGTCGCCACCCCTGGATCTTCTCCAAGGGGATTGAGCGGGTTCAGGGCAACCCCATTGACGGCGATACCGTCGAGATCTATGCCAACGATGGCAAGTGGCTCGCCCGTGGCGCCTGGTCAGGCAGCTCCCAAATCCGAGCCCGGGTCTGGACCTTCGACAAGGATGAGACCGTCGATCTCGACTTCTTTATCCGTCGCCTCAAATATGCGCAAGAGTCTCGCGATCCGCTGATCAAGCGCCAGGGCCTCACCGGCTATCGCCTCTGCGCCGCCGAATCCGACGGCCTGCCGGGTCTGACCATCGACCGTTATGCCGATTTTCTGGTGTGCCAGATCCTCTCTGCCGGTGCCGAGTTCCAGCGTGAGCTGATAACGCAGGCACTGCGTACCCTCTACCCCGAGTGCAGCATCTATGAGCGCTCCGATGTGGCAGTGCGCAAGAAGGAAGGGCTGAAAGAGCGCACCGGCGTTATCTATGGCGAGACCCCGAACGAGCCGGTGGTCATCGAGGAGAATGGCGGCGTCAAGATCCTGGTAGACATTCGCAACGGCCACAAAACCGGTTTCTATCTGGATCAGCGGGACAACCGTCAGGCTGCCGCCAAGTACACCGAAGGCAAGCGGGTGCTCAACTGCTTCTGCTACACCGGCGGGTTTGGCGTTTATGCCCTCAAGGGCGGCGCCAAGGAAGTGGTCAACGTCGATCTCTCCCAGAATGCGCTGGATATCGCCCGCCAGAACGCCAAGCTGAACGGGCTGGATACCAGCAACACCCAGTTTGTCCGTCACGACGTATTCAAGCTGCTGCGTGAATACCGCGAGAAGGGCGAGAAGTTCGATGTCATCGTGCTGGATCCGCCCAAGTTCGCCGAGAGCAAGGCCCAGCTGCTGGGTGCCTGCCGCGGCTACAAGGATATCAACATGCTGGCGTTCCAGCTGTTGGCGCCGGGTGGCGTACTGTTGACCTACTCCTGCTCCGGCCTGATGGAGCAGAGCCTGTTCCAGAAGATCGTTGCCGATGCGGCGCTCGATGCCGGTCGCGATGCCCAGATCCTGGAGCTGCTCTCCCAGGCCTCCGATCACCCCATCGGTACCGCCTATCCGGAAGGCTTCTACCTCAAGGGTCTGGTGGTACGCGCCCGCTGATCGGCAACCACCCTCCCCTTGTGATCAATCAGGCCCCTTGCGGGCCTGATTGTTTTGCTCGCGCCGTATAGGCCTGAATGACCACCCTCTCTGCTTTATTGATGTTCTCTCTCCTCCTCTTTCCCTGCCTGCGTCCCACGTCTTTATCTGTTTAAATTTTTTTGCACAATAACTGCGCATTTATGATTTAAATCACACCCGTATGACTCTCTTTTCCGTAGTGTGATCCCGCCTGCGGCAGCCAAGCCGGGGCAACCGTCCCATCAGGATTGATGGACGGTACAACAACAAAAATCGATGTCAGGCCAAGCTGAACATCACAAGGGATCCCGTTATGAATCAATCATTGCCGCTGTTAACGCCGCTGCGGGGCATCGCTGCCCTGATGGTGGTGCTGTTCCATGCCCGCTTGCTGCTCTTTCCCCAGTGGATGGAGTCGATCGCAGGCCACACCCAACTCATCGAGAATGGCTACCTCTGGGTCGACCTGTTCTTTATTTTGAGCGGCGTGGTGCTGGCCCATGTCTATGGCGAGGCCTTCACCCATACGCCCCGCACCGTGAGCTATGGCCGTTTTCTCTGGCTACGGCTGACCCGCGTCTACCCCCTCTATCTGGTGACCCTGCTACTGCTGGTCGGCTGGGAGCTTTACAAGGCGCAGCACGGGGTGGGCTTCTACGCCGGCCCCTTGTTCAAGATGTGGGAGTGGGAAGGGATGCCCCCCTTCGGCTCCCCCTTCACCCCGGCCGAGGCGCTGCCGAGCGCCTTCCTGCTGCTGCAGGTGGTGACCGATCACGGGCTGACCTGGAACTTCGCCGCCTGGTCGCTCAGCGTGGAGTGGATCAGCTACCTGCTGTTCCCGCTGCTGATTCCGCTGGCGGTCACCCGCAGTCGCTGGAGCCATCTCGCCCCCCTGCTGGCGCTGACGGTGCTGGCCTTTATCGTGCACAGTCGCGGCACTCTGGATGTCACCAGCGGCGCGCTGGCGGTGGGGCGCGGGGTGAGTGAATTTGTGCTCGGCCTCTGGCTACTGCCGAGGGTCAAGGCCGCGAAAAACTTCCCCATGATGAAGCATGATCTGCCGCTGCTGGTCGCCTTTGTGCTGCCCTTCGCGCTGATGCAGTTCACCATGACGCCACCACTGACACTGCTGCTGATCGCCTCCTACGTGCTGCTGATCTGGATTGCCGCCTGCCAAGGCGATCGCCAAAGCCCGCTGCTGCACCTCCTGGATAACCGCTTCACCAACTGGCTGGGGGATCTCTCCTACTCCATCTACCTGCTCCATGCGCTGGTGCTGCTCACCGGCTGCGAACTCATCCACTATCTGGCGCCGGGGATCACCGAGTGGTGGTATGGCCAGACCAACCCGCTGCTGGGGGTAGTGGCCACCTTGCTGATGCTGGCGGTGCTGATCGGACTCTCGGCGTTGAGCTACAACCTGCTGGAGCGACCACTACAACGGCGCCTGCGCCGCTGGGGCAAGTCACGGCAACCGACGCTGGAGCGGGCCGGATAAGTTAATCTCGCCCTGCCTGGATGAGTTGACGGTTTTATGCCAACTCATCCAGTACCAGTTCATCCAGACTGCTCATCACCCAGGCGCTCGGGTGCTGGCTAAATCCGAGCTTGGGGTAGTACGCCACTGCCTGCGGTGCGGCCAGCAGGATCAGCTTGCAGCCCGGCTGCAATTGCAAAAACGTCTCGCGAATAAGGGCTTTGCCAATCCCCTGCCCCTGCACCGACTCGGCCACCGCCAGATCCGAGAGGTAGCAGCAAAAATGAAAATCGGTCACCGAGCGGGCCACACCGACCAGGGTCTCGCCCTGCCAGGCGGTGATCAGCAAATTGGCGTTATCCAGCATGCCCTGCAGGATGGCCGGATGGTCCAGCGGCCGTCTCGCCCCCAGCGAGGTCTGCGCCAACAACGCCGCAAACTGCGCCGTGGTGATGGGGTGGTTAACCAAAAATGTGGTGGTCACTAAGCTCTCCTGTTGTAGATCGGCGGTTGCGTGCTTTTGGTCTCTTTGGCGTTCTTTTTGCTGCATCTGTACTGCAATCAATCAGCCAGCGCCGGATCCAGACAGATGACAGGGAAGTGAGGGCAATTCCCTGCTGTTTATGTGAATTCCTGTTCGAACCCCAAGGGGCAAATGTGGCATAATGCCCCGTCCTGTGGCCCTTGGCGGGGCTGCGCTGGCGCACCTTGTCGCCCTTTTCTTCCCCGTCCGGCCTGGCGGTCCTTCATAACTGCCAGTCATCGCTGCCCCTGTTGGCACCGAGGCCACCCATATTTGCGGCTTCTTGTCCTTCTCTCTACAAGGCCGCCCATTGACCAAGACGGCTCCACAGAGCCTCTGCTCTGTTTGCAAATAAAAGGGGTAAGTATGTCTTCCATTCGTCTGACCCAATACAGCCACGGCGCTGGCTGCGGCTGCAAAATCTCTCCCAAGGTACTCGACACCATACTCAAGAGCCAGATCCCGGGCTTCAACGACCCGACCCTGATCGTTGGCAACAGCAGCAAGGATGACGCGGCCGTGGTCGATATCGGCAACGGTCAGGGCATTGTCTCCACCACCGACTTCTTCATGCCCATCGTCGATGACCCCTTCACCTTTGGCCGCATCGCCGCCACCAACGCCATCAGCGATATCTACGCCATGGGCGGCAAGCCTATCGTTGCCATCGCCATCCTCGGCTGGCCCATCAATACCCTGGCGCCGGAAGTGGCCCAGCAGGTGATCGACGGCGGCCGTCAGGTATGCCACGAAGCGGGCATTTCGCTAGCCGGTGGCCACAGCATCGATGCCCCCGAGCCCATCTTCGGCCTCGCGGTCACCGGTATCGTGCCCCTGGACGCCATCAAGCAGAACGACACTGCCAAGGTGGGTGACACCCTCTATCTGACCAAGCCTCTTGGTATCGGTATCCTCACCACCGCCCAGAAGAAGGGCAAGCTGAAGCCGGAACACGAGCAACTGGCCCCCAACGCCATGTGCACCCTCAACAAGATTGGTCAACGCTTTGCCGAGCTGCCGGGTGTCCACGCCATGACCGACGTGACCGGTTTTGGTCTGGCGGGCCATCTGCTGGAGATGTGCGAAGGATCCAATGTCAGCGCCCGCCTCGACTTCAAGGCACTGCCGCTGCTGGATGAGGTGGATTACTACCTCGCCGAGGGCTGCGTACCGGGCGGGACCCTGCGCAACCACGACTCCTACGGCCACAAGCTCGATGCCATGGACGATCGCACCCGTAACATCATGTGCGATCCGCAAACCAGTGGCGGCCTGCTGGTCGCAGTGGGTAAAGAGAGCGAAGCCGAGCTGCTCGCCATCGCGCACGAAGCTGGCCTTGCGCTCTCGCCCATCGGCCAGATCAAGCCCCTTGAGGGCTCCCGCTTTATCGAGATTGTCCAATGAGTGAATTGCCACTGGCCACGGACTACGCCGAACTCTTTTTGGACGATGTGCCGTTGATTGATGTGCGCGCCCCCATCGAGTTCAAGGAGGGGGCCTTCCCCTGCTCGACCAATCTGCCCTTGATGACAGACGATGAGCGCGCCCAGGTGGGGACCTGCTTCAAGAAGCAGGGTCAGGCCGCCGCCATTGAGCTTGGACACAAGCTGGTGGGGGGAGCAGTACGTGCCGAACGACTCGAAGGCTGGCTGGCGCAGTTGCGCCAGCAGCCCGATGCCGTGCTCTACTGCTTTCGCGGCGGCCTGCGCTCGCAAACCGTACAACAGTGGCTGGCTGATGCGGGGGTGACTCGCCCCCGCGTCGCCGGAGGCTACAAGGAGCTGCGCCGTTTCCTGATCGACACCCAGGACAAGGCCTCTGCCGAGTGTCGCTGGACTGTGCTGACCGGCATGACCGGCTCCGGCAAGACCCATATGTTGGACCACGTAGCTCAGGCGCTCGATCTGGAAGGACACGCCCATCACAGGGGCTCCTCCTTCGGTCAACTGCCCGGCGGCCAGCCCAGCAACATCAACTTTGAAAACAACCTCGCCATCGAGCTGCTTAAACGCCGCCATCGCGGCGAGCAGACCTTCGTGGTCGAGGATGAGAGCCGCCTGATTGGCCGTTGCTGCCTGCCTCTCTCCCTCCATGAAGCCATGAGTCAGGCACCGCTGGTGGTGGTGGATGTTCCGCAGATCGATCGGGCCGAGCAGATCCGTGAAGATTACGTGCACGATCTCTGGCTGCGCTATCAAGCCATGTATGGCCAGGAAGCCGGCTGGCCGCTGTTTGCCGCCTACCTCACCGATGCGCTGGCCCGCCTCAAGCGCCGTCTTGGCGATCAGGCCCACCGCGAGCTGGATGCCCTGATGCAGACCGCCCTCACCGAGCAGGAAAAGAGCGGCGATACCGCGCTGCATCTGGCCTGGATCACGTTGCTGCTAACCCGCTACTACGACCCCATGTATCTCTATCAGCTTGGCAACAAGCAGGAGCGCATCGTGTTTCGCGGTGACAAGCAGGCCTGCCTCGACTATTTCGCCGAGCAGCATGCCAGCGCGCTGCGCGGCTGACCCATCCCAAGAGAGGAACTCTATGTTGAAATTCGAGGTGATCCCGGTCACCCAGTTCGCCCAGAACTGCTCCCTCATCTGGTGTGACGAGACTCATCAGGCGGCCCTGATCGATCCGGGCGGCGAAGCGGACAAACTGCTGGCCGCCATCGCCAAACGCGGCCTGACCCTGACCCACATCCTGCTGACCCACGGTCATCTGGATCATGTGGGCGCTGCCGCCGAGCTGCGGGAAAAAACCGGCGTAGCCATTACCGGCCCCCACAAGGAGGACGCCTTCTGGCTCGACATGCTGCCCGAGCAGAGCCAGATGTTCGGCTTCGCCCATACCCCCGCCTTCACGCCGGATCGCTGGCTTGAGCAGGGTGACAAGGTGCAGCTTGGCCAGTGCGAGCTGGATGTCTACTTCTGCCCCGGCCACACCCCGGGCCATATCGTGCTGCTCTCCCAAGCCGAGCAGCTCGCCTGGGTTGGCGACGTGCTCTTTGCCGGAAGCATCGGCCGCACCGACTTCCCCCGTGGCGATCACGGGACGCTGATAAAGTCGATCACCGAGACCCTGCTGCCGCTGGGTGACGAGATCGTCTTTATCCCGGGCCACGGCCCCAGCTCCACTTTCGGCCGCGAGAAGGCGAGCAACCCCTACCTGACCCAGCCTATCTGGTGATCAAAAAAGGCAGCGGTATTAGCCGCTGCCTTTTCTTCTCTGCTCTCTTTTTCATTCTCGATTCCTGCCATCCGACCTGCCACGTCCCACCTGCGTTCCACATTTCAGCATGCCCATTTGTCTCTTTCGCCCAATAAAAATCCCCACCCGAGGGTGAGGATTGATTTATAGGTGCAACCGTCTGGTGGCTTATTGTGCCAGCAGGTGACCTACCAGCTCATGACGCCACCCTTGCAGCAGCATCGGCTTGTCGCTGCGGGCCCGCTCTTCATCGTTCATCCGCCAGCTCCAGGTGAAATACTGGTGAATGATCTTCTTGCTGGCAATCAGCTCGGGCGGAATATTGCTCGCCTTGGCCTTCTCTTCCACCATGGCCTTGATGCACTTGAGCTCGGCCTTGTACTGGGGGAAGTCCACCAGTCGACGAATGGGCTCGGGCCAGCTGTCAGGATCGCTCTGCTGCGCCTTGGCGACGATATCGAGCATCCGCTTGCCGTGGATCTTGATCTCGATGGGCGAGAGGCCGAGCTCGTTGAGATCCCTCAGGGAGGCAGGACGACGCTCTGCCACCTTGAACAGGTGCAGCTCTTTGACCACAAAGTTGAGGGCCAGATCGCGGCGCACCGCCTCTTGCTGGCGCCAGGCGGCCAGCTCGCGCAGAATGGCGAGCTCGCGGCGACCCAGTTGCCAGGCGTTGACGATGTCAAGATATGCCTGACGGGGATCGCTACCCTGGGTCTTGCGGGCGGAGTGGTTCTGACACTCCTGCTCGAACCAGGCAAACTTACCGCTTTCCCGCAGTTTGGCCATCACCTTCTCGTAGAGCGGCATCAGGTAGAACACATCCGCCGCCGCGTATTCGAGCTGACGTGGCGTAAGCGGGCGGGCCAGCCAGTCGGTACGCGCCTGATCTTTTTCCAGCTCGACCCCGAGGAATTCGTTCACCAGCGCACCAAAGCCAACCGAGACGCCGTAACCGAGAAAGGCGGTAGCCAGCTGGGTGTCGTGCATCTGGTTGGGCAGGTGGCCCGCCTGATGCTGGATAAGCTCCAGATCTTCGCCAGAGGCGTGCAGGATGGCGATCTGCCCTTCCTTGCCCAGTCGTTGCCAGAGGGCGGAGAGATCCAGCGTCAGCGGATCCAGCAGCGCCAGATGCTCGCCGTCATAGATCTGGAACAGGCCAAGCTGGGGGTAGTAGGTACGGGTGCGAACGAATTCAGTATCGATAGCCAGGGGAACGTCGGCCAGAGAAGCGAGATACTGCTCAAGTTCGGCTTGCTGAGTGATAAGTTGATAGTGCATCTGTGCCTGCGCGGTTGATCAGGGCCAAAAAGAAAAAACCGTGGGATGACCCACGGTTTTGCATAACGACGGTGCTGGTTTGCAGAGGCTTCTGCAGCCGCAGTCCGGTTATTGCTTGGCAATCTCCTCGTCGCGCAGTACGCGCCGCAGGATCTTGCCCACATTGGTCTTGGGAAGTTCGTCACGAAATTCTACCAGTTTCGGCACCTTATAGGCAGTCAGATGTTTGCGGCAGTGGGCAAT
>NZ_JAAKNE010000098.1:0-16835 GCF_049170755.1 Aeromonas sp. 604176 | reverse complement strand
GATGATGTGGACGATCTGCTGTCTAGCTTGGGATTCTAATGGAGTGACGCATGGCCTTCGAAGTTGATGAAGACATACTGCAAGACTTTCTGGTCGAAGCATCCGAAATATTGGAACAGTTGTCTGAGCAACTGGTCGACTTGGAAAAGCGGCCTGATGACAAGAATCTGTTAAATGCCATCTTTCGCGGTTTCCATACCGTAAAAGGTGGTGCCGGTTTCCTGTCTTTGGGGGAGTTGGTTGACGTATGCCACGGCGCTGAAAACGTATTTGATATCTTGCGTAATGGCAAGCGAACCGTGACTGCCGAACTGATGGACGTGATCCTGCAAGCGCTGGACGCCATAAACGTCATGTTCGCCCAAGTACAAAACCGTGAAGCGCCAAGTCCTGCGTCTGATGATCTGCTCCATGACCTCCACGAGTTGTGCAAGCCTGAAGGAGAAGAGCAACTCCGAACCGCGACAAGTGGCGCTATTGCCATTGAGCAGGAGGCTGTCACTCCTGTTGTTGAGGTTGTCTCCGACCCCGAGGTTGTTGAACCGATAAACCAGGCCAGCGATCCTGCTCCTGTTAACGGGGGCGGATCCATAGACGAGATTTCAGCTGATGAATTCGAGCGTCTGCTGGATGAGCTGCATGGCGTGGGGGGCACACCAACCAAGAGTGCGGCAGGAGCGACTGTTGCTGGCGAATCTGGCGATATAACCGATGATGAGTTTGAGGCCTTGCTGGATCAACTCCATGGTCAGGGACAGCACATGGGGGCGCCAGAGGTGAATCCTCTGAAGTCGGTGCAAAAAGAGGTGGACGAGCTTATCGATGATGATGAGTTTGAACGCCTGCTTGATGAATTGCATGGTCGTGGCCAAGGTCCTCAGAGTAGTATGGCACCTGCCGCACCTGCCGCACCTGCCGCACCTGCCGCACCTGCCGCACCTGCCGCACCTGCCGCACCTGCCGCACCTGCCGCACCTGCCGCGGTGACTGCGCCCAAACCGACAACACCTGTAGCCAAACCTGCACAGGCTGACCCCGCAAAACCTGCCGAAGCAGCCAAGGCATCAGCGCCTGCCGCCAAGGCTACGCCAGCTCCTGCCGAAAACAGTGCAGTGCAAAGCGATACGACGGTGCGGGTGGATACCAAGACCCTTGATGTCATTATGAACATGGTAGGTGAGTTGGTACTGGTTCGTAACCGGCTGGTGAGTCTGGGTATTGCCAGTAATGATGAAGAGATGTCAAAGGCGGTTGCCAATCTGGATGTGGTAACGGCTGACCTGCAAGGTGCGGTGATGAAAACCCGCATGCAGCCAATCAAGAAGGTATTTGGTCGTTTCCCGCGCGTGGTACGTGATCTGGCCAGAACCCTCAAAAAAGAGATTGAGCTGGTGATGGTTGGGGAAGAGACCGACCTCGACAAAAACCTGGTGGAGGCGCTCGCCGATCCTCTTGTTCACCTTGTTCGCAACTCCTGCGATCACGGGGTCGAAATGCCGGATGTGCGAGAGAAAGCGGGCAAGCCGCGGCAAGGGACGATCACCCTTAGCGCCTCCCAGCAAGGCGATCATATCCTGCTTTGCATTGAGGATGATGGCGCCGGGATGGACCCGGAAAAACTCAAGTCTATTGCGATCAGCCGCGGTGTGCTGGATGCAGATACTGCCGCGCGCATGAGTGATAACGATGCCTATAACCTGATCTTTGCCCCCGGATTTTCGACCAAGTCCGAGATCTCCGATATCTCTGGCCGTGGTGTCGGAATGGATGTGGTCAAAACCAGTATTGTCAGCCTCAATGGGTCAGTGCACATCGATTCTACCTGGGGTAAAGGCACCCGTCTCGAAATCAAGGTTCCGTTGACGCTAGCCATTCTGCCGACCCTGATGGTTGAAGTGGGTGAGCAGACCTTCGCGCTTCCCCTTGGTTGTGTGAACGAGATTTTCCATCTGGATCTGAAGAAGGCCAATATGGTCGATGGTCAGCTCACCATCATTGTGCGTGATAAGGCGATTCCCCTCTTTTATCTACACAAGTGGTTGATCCGTGGTACCAACAAGCGCTCACGTCAGGATACCGGGCATGTGGTGATCGTGCAGATTGGCACTCAGCAAATCGGGTTTGTGGTCGACAGCCTGATTGGTCAAGAAGAGGTGGTGATCAAGCCGCTCGATAATCTGCTGCAAGGCACCCCTGGCATGGCCGGGGCGACCATTACCAGTGATGGTGGAATTGCCCTTATTCTGGATGTGCCGAGTCTGCTCAAAGCATATGCGCGTAGACATTAATCGCTCAGGCCCAAGGAGTTAGAAAAACAACAATGGCAGTCAAGGTATTAGTTGTCGACGATTCGAGCTTCTTTCGCCGTCGGGTGAGCGAGATCATCAATCAGGATCCCATGCTGACGGTGATTGATACGGCCCAGAATGGACGTGAGGCGGTGGACAAGGCCATGTCGCTGCGCCCTGATGTGATCACCATGGACATCGAGATGCCCGTGATGGATGGTATCAGTGCAGTGAGGGAGATAATGGCCAAGTGCCCAACTCCCATTCTGATGTTCTCCTCACTGACTCATGAAGGCGCCAAGGCAACGCTGGATGCTCTGGACGCCGGTGCTCTTGACTTCTTGCCCAAAAAATTTGAAGACATTGCCAGAGACAAGGACGAGGCGGTCAGACTGTTGCAACAACGGGTGAAGGAGATTTCCCGCAAGCGCTTCCTGATGACATCCGCTGCTCGCCCCAAAGCATCTGAACCGATTCGTCCGCTAGGTAGCACAGCCGCCAGAGCTCCTGAGCGTCAGTCTGAGCTGCAACGCACTGTACCAAGTGCCTCATTCAAGCGAAGTGGCAAGAGTTATCAGTTGGTGGCGATCGGGACTTCTACCGGCGGCCCGGTAGCCTTGCAAAATGTGCTGACCAAGTTGCCGGGGGATTTTCCTCACCCAATCTTGCTTATCCAGCATATGCCAGCCACCTTCACCGCAGCTTTTGCTGCCCGTCTGAACGGATTATGCCAGATAGGTGTCAAGGAGGCCGAGGATGGAGACGTCCTCAAACCGGGCCATGCCTACCTGGCTCCCGGTGGCAAGCAGATGCTGTTGGAGGGTCGTGGTGCAGGCGCCCGTATTCGCATCGTTGATGGCAACGACAAGGTAAATTACAAGCCTTGCGTGGACATTACCTTTGCCTCTGCGGCCAAGACCTATGCCGACAAGGTATTGGCGATTGTGCTAACCGGTATGGGGGCTGATGGCCGTGATGGTGCCAGACTGCTGAAAGAGCAGGGCTCTACAATCTGGGCTCAGGATGAGGCTTCCTGCGTGGTATATGGCATGCCTCAAGCGGTTGCAAAGGCAGGTATTGCCAGTGAATCACTTCCTCTGGACAAGGTGGCCCAGCGTATTCTGGTTGAGTTGGGGCGCTAATCATGGGCTTGCTCGGTCTGCTCCTCGCACTGGGGGCTATTGCTATTGCCCAGCTGTGGCATGGTGGCTCCCTGTTGACGTTGTTGGACGGGCCTGCTTTTCTCATTGTTCTTGGCGGTACAGTTGGTGCCGTTACATTGCAGACCCCTGCCAAGTTTGTTTTGCTGGCATTGCGCCAGTGTCTATGGATTTTCAATCCGCCACGGCAGGATCTCTCTGCCCAGGCTGAACGGCTACAATCCTGGGCTGCCTTTGCACGCCAGCAGGGGCTGCTGGCCCTCGAAAATCAGGCTGAGCAGGAGGAGGACCATTTTACCCGCCAAGGGTTGAACATGATTGTCGATGGTGTCTCCACGGAGGATATTCGCATGTTGCTCGAAGCCGATATCGATATCGAGCAGGAGCGTAATGAACATGCGGCCCGGGTGTTCGAAGCCATGGGGGGATATAGTCCGACTATCGGGATTATCGGCGCTGTCTTGGGCCTTATCCAGGCCATGTTTCATCTTGAAGAGCCATCTGCTCTGGGGGCTGGCATCGCAGTGGCATTTGTGGCAACCATCTATGGTGTCGGGTTTGCCAACCTGATCTATCTACCGATAGCCAACCGGTTGCGAGCGTTTCACTATCACTATGCACTGTTTCAGGAGATGACCCTGGAAGGGCTGTTAGCCATTGCCCATGGTGAGAATGGTTTACAGGTTGAACGTCGGCTCAGGGCCTATTTGAAAGGAGAGTAGCCATGCGCAAGCGCTATCGTTTGCACTTGCAGGGGCGTGAACACCTTGACCGCTGGCTGGTCTCCTATGCCGATTACATGACGCTGATATTTGCTCTGTTTGTGGTGCTCTACTCTGTTGCGCTGGTGAACAAGGACAAATATCGTGCGGTGATAGATGGCATGAGTCAGGCGTTCAGTGTCATGCAGTCTCGCAGTGATGGTCTGCTGGAGGGGCAGGGCAATTCACTGTTGGAGAATGCTGTTTCTGCCTCCCCCTCGTTGCTGGAAAGCGCAACGTCCCCCTCTCCTTCACTTGCCCCCATTTCTGGTGTCCCTGTGCTGCAAGATGGCACGACACTTGCCAAACTTGATATGCAGTTGCAAGAGAGCATGGGGTCACTGGTGGATGCCGGGATAGTCAAAATGACGCAAGACGAGAACTGGCTGACTGTGGAACTCAGTTCAGGTCTGCTGTTTGGCAGTGGTAGCGCCTTTATGGGACCGAATGCTGCACCGGTAATCAATACTCTTTCAAGTATTCTCAAACCGGTCGATAACTATGTAAGGGTTCGGGGATATACAGATAACCAACAGATAAATAATGAAATTTATCGTTCTAATTGGGCGCTTTCTGCTGCGAGGGCCGAAGCGGTGCTCAATGGCTTGATTGCTGATGGCATCGCACCCCAGCGTCTGGCATTTGAGGCATATGGCGAGTTTTCCCCTTTTGCCGATAACAGCACCGAGCAAGGCCGGCTGCAAAATCGCAAGGTTGTGGTCGCAATCTCCAAATTCGCCTGGGTGCCGCCAGCTCCTGTGTCGGTAAAGCCCCCGGTGGTTGCCGAGCCGGTTCCTGCGGTGCAGCAGGCGGTGGATGCTGGAGAGATAAAGGTTATCTCTTTGCCCGGTGGCGGCATACGTATAACAACAAGGCAGGATTGATACAGTGATTGTTTGGACGGTTGCCAACCAGAAAGGTGGTGTGGGTAAAACCACCACAGTGGTCTCGCTTGCCGGGATCCTGGCCCAGCGTGGTCAGCGAGTGCTGTTGATTGACACCGACCCTCACGCCTCGCTGACTGCATATCTTGATTTTGATTCAGATCGTCTGGATGGAACCCTCTATGAGTTGTTTCAAGCTGTCAAACCGACAGCCGAGCTTGTCAATAAACTGACGCTTAAGACCAAGTTCGAGAATATCAATTTACTACCCGCATCTATTACCCTGGCGACTCTTGATCGGGTAATGGGAAATCGTGAGGGAATGGGGCTGGTGCTGAAGCGGGCGCTGCTGCGCATTCAGGATCAATATGATTATGTGCTGATCGACTGCCCGCCTGTGCTTGGGGTGATGATGGTCAATGCGCTGGCTGCCTGCGATCGTATTCTTGTGCCGGTTCAGACCGAGTTTCTCGCTCTCAAAGGGTTGGAGCGGATGATGAAGACATTCGAGATCATGCAGCGTTCCAAGCGTGACAAGTTCCGTTATACCGTGATCCCGACTATGTTCGACAAGCGTACCCGGGCCTCACTGATGACCTTGAAATCGATCAAGGATCAATATGGTGAATCGGTGTGGAATGCGGTGATCCCTATTGATACCAAGTTTCGGGATGCCAGCTTGTTGCACATCCCTCCATCCATTTATTCCCCCGGGAGTCGTGGTACCTATGCCTATGAGACGCTGCTCAACCATCTTGATGCCCTTGAACGGCAACGGGTTCATGAGGTGACGGCATGAGAGATACCATTCAAGTACGGGCAATGGATGACTATTTCCACTCCCTGCTGCTCGATGAGCCGCTGGTCATGGATGAGGTGGAAGACGTTCAATCCGCCCCTGTTTTACAGTTGCAACGTCAGCCCCAGAGTGTCCCCGAGGTGGTCGCTGCACCTTATTTGGAAAGCGATCCACGGCTTGCCCAGCTCGGTGAGCTATTGGCTCAGGTGGGACAAGTTCAGTTTGAAAATGATGCCTTCACTCAGGAGGTGACACTGACGGCCCCATTGGAGATTGTGGCCGAGGAGTCATTGTTGCCGGTTGAGCCTGAATGGCCTGAGGAGGTGCTGCTGCCCGAAGTTGCAGAGCCCCACACCACCATCTTGACTGAAACTGCGTTGGAGGTTGCTCCGGTAGAAGCAACTGAACCTGTCACTTGGGAGAATATCGATACCGGTAAAGAGTTTCAGGCCCTCTTTTTTGAAGTCGCGGGCGTGACGTTTGCGGTGCCGTTGACCGAGCTTGGTGGTATTCACCAGCTGGGCGAGATCACCTCCCTGTTTGGCCAGCCGGGCTGGTACAAGGGGATCATGACCTCCCGCGAGCAGAAGATGAATGTGGTCGATACCGCCCAGTGGGTCATGCCGGGTCAGCATCTCGAGATGGATGATTACAAGTATCTGATTATGCTGGGTGAATCCCCTTGGGGGCTGGCTTGTCATCATCTCAAAGGGACTGAATTGTTACACCGTGACCAGGTTAAATGGCGCCATCAGGAGGGCAAGCGCCCTTGGTTGGCGGGCATGGTCAAAGAAAAAATGTGTGCCCTGTTACACGTTCGTGAACTGCTCTTGTTGCTGGAGCGTGGGGTTAACATAGAAGGTCGCTGATAACTTCTGCAATCGAGCTGTTTTATTGCTAGTTTTAGCAGTAGACGTTTTCATAAAAGGAATAAAAACATGACAGAAAAGCGCAATATCGCACAGAATCTGGCCGAAGATGAAGTGCTGCAATGGGTAACCTTCCAGCTGGAAAACGAAACCTACGGCATCAATGTGATGCAGGTTCAGGAGGTGTTGCGCTACACCGAAATTGCACCGGTGCCGGGGGCGCCTGAGTACGTACTGGGGATCATCAACCTGCGTGGCAATGTGGTGACTGTCATCGATACCCGTTCCCGTTTCGGTCTGCCTTCCGGTGATGTGAGCGAAAATTCCCGTATTGTTATCATCGAGGCCGAGAAGCAGGTGATTGGCATCATGGTCGACAGCGTGGCAGAAGTGGTATATCTGAAATCTTCCGAAATCGATGCTGCTCCAGCTGTAGGTACCGAAGAGAGCGCCAAGTTTATTCAGGGGGTGAGCAACCGCGATGGGCAACTGCTGATCCTGGTTGACTTGAACAAGCTGCTCTCCGATGAAGAGTGGGAAGATATCGGTTCCCTCTGATAAGTAAGGTGATGTTTTGATAATCGAGATGGTTGCCTTGGGGATGTCCCTGATTGCCTTGGCGTTTGCCTCTTATATCTGGTTCAAGAGCAAGCGTAGCAAGCAGGAGTCCGAGGCTAGTGTGGCAACGCTGCAAGGTCAGTTGGAAAGCTTGCGCAAGCAGATGATGGAGCTTCATACCGGCGCCATCGGCATGGGACAGCGGTTACAGTCGGTAGAAGGGGCGATGCAGCAGGTCAATGAACGCCAGCAAGAATTGACCATGCAGGATCCCGAGCGACGGCTTTACAGTCGAGCGGCCAAGATGGTCGAACTGGGCGCCGACCTTGATGAGGTCATGAGTGAGTGTGAGTTGCCAAAGGCAGAAGCCGAGCTCTTGATATCGTTGCGAAAAGGCCGCTCTTGATGATTCAGGAAGGCAACTTGCCTTCCTGAATTTTTTCTGTTGCATGTATGGCGCTCTTTCATGGAGCGCCATGTACAGTGATCGAGAAGAATAGTTATTTGCTAATACTGGTTTGTTATGAGGTTTCCAGTTTGATCTATTTGGATGCCTTTGATTGTCATCATTTTCCACGCCTATTTTTCCTTGTGCGCGATCTTCTCCACAAAAACAGTGGATGAAGGGCATCTTGGAAAAGACGTATTCCAATACTGTGTTAAGATGCAAGCCGCTTCATTTTCTCTGAAAAAATCTCCATGCTGCTTCAAGTTAACAATCTGAGCTGCGTGCGTGAAGATCGCACTCTGTTTGAACATCTCTCCTTTGCGGTAGTTCCCGGTGATCTGGTGCAAATTGAAGGTCCCAACGGGGTTGGCAAGACCAGCCTGCTGCGTCTGCTGACTGGCCTGTCTCAGCCGTTTTCCGGTGAAGTGTGCTGGAATGGTGAAAATATTCGCCATTGCCGTGATGAGTACCATGCCAATCTGCTCTATCTCGGTCATCAGCCCGGGGTCAAAGCTGCCTTGACTCCGCTCGAAAATCTCGCCTTTTACCAGAAGCTGCATCATGTATCCCGGCAGACAGTGGATTTGTGGCAGGTGCTTGCCCAGGTTGGGTTGGCCGGTTTTGAAGAGAACCCGACCGGACAGCTCTCGGCAGGTCAACAGCGTCGGGTGGCTCTGGCCAGGCTCTGGCTCAGTGACAAACCGGCTCTCTGGATCCTGGATGAGCCTTTTACCGCCATTGATAAGCAGGGGGTCAAGGTGCTGGAGAGGTTGTTTCTGGCTCATGCCGAGCGGGGGGGGATGGTGATCCTCACCACTCATCAGGATATGACGCTGATGCAGGGTCGACTGAAAACACTCTCGCTTACGCCCTTGCTGCAGGAGTAGTTTCGATGTTGCGTGCCGTCATGTATTTGATCCACCGCGAGTTATTGATGGCCCTGCGCCAGCGTGCAGATATTCTTAACCCGCTCTGGTTTTTCCTTATTGTCATCACCCTGTTCCCACTCGGTATCGGCCCTGAGCCCAAGTTGTTGGCTCGCATTGCTCCCGGCATCATCTGGGTGGCAGCCTTGCTGGCGGCCATGCTGTCGCTGGAGCGACTGTTTCGCGACGACTTTGGCGACGGTTCGTTGGAGCAGATCATGTTGATGCCCCATTCACTCGGGTTGCTGGCGCTGGCCAAAGTGATTGCTCACTGGTTACTGACTGGATTGCCGCTGCTGCTGATTTCGCCCTTGCTGGCAATTTTGCTATCGCTGGATATGAACAGTTATCTGGCGGTAGTCGCCACTCTGGCTCTCGGCACACCGGTGCTGAGCCTGCTCGGTGCAGTCGGGGTTGCCCTGACGGTCGGGTTGCGCAAGGGCGGAGTGCTGCTCAGTCTGCTTATCCTGCCGCTCTATATTCCGGTACTGATTTTTGCCACCTCTGCAATTGATGCGGCGGGGATGGGCTTGCCCTATGGCGGACAGCTTGCCATTCTGGCCGCCATGCTGGTTGGTGCCCTGACGCTGACGCCGTTGGCCGTTTCGGCCGCATTGAGGGTCAGTCTTAACTGATGATCTATTGGTAGAACGCAACATGGTTTCGCATGGGGCATTCTTTTCCAGAAATAAAGTTGCGATGGATCAAGCGGATTGCCGCTTATTGCTTTCGAGGTATTTGATGTTATCCCGAGGTCAGTATGTTAGGCCTCGCCAAACAATTAATAACAAAAAGGTTTGTGAGTTATGTGGAAATGGTTGCACCCTTACGCTAAACCCGAACGGGCCTATCGGCTGGCTGGGACCCTGTTGCCCTGGTTTGCTGTGATAAGTCTGCTATCGTTCATCATCGGCACTGTCTGGGGACTGGCTTTTGCACCCGCCGATTATCAGCAGGGTGACTCCTTCCGGATCATCTATATCCATGTTCCTTCCGCCATTCTTTCGATGGGGGCCTACTCCACCATGGCAGTTGCCGCCTTTATCGGGCTGGTATGGCAACTGCGGATGGCGGACATGACGGTGGCGGCTATCGCACCTGTCGGCGCTGTGTTCACTTTTATTGCACTGTTTACCGGTGCCGCCTGGGGCAAGCCCATGTGGGGAACCTGGTGGGTGTGGGATGCACGGCTCACCTCTGAGCTGATCCTGCTGTTTCTCTATCTCGGCGTGATTGCCCTCTACAACGCCTTCAGTGACAAGGTGGTTGCTGGCCGTGCTGCCGGCATTCTGGCACTGGTGGGGGTGATCAACCTCCCCATCATTCACTACTCGGTGGAGTGGTGGAACACCTTGCACCAGGGGGCCACTATCACCAAGTTTGACAAACCCTCCATCTCTCCCGAGATGCTTTGGCCACTGCTCATCATGATCTTGGCGTTTGTTGCCTTTCTCGGGGCCCTTACCCTGATGCGTTTTCGAAACGAGCTCTTGATGCGGGAGTGGCATCGTCCCTGGGTTCAAGAGATTGCCGAACAGGAGAAGTAAGCATGCACTTTGCCTCATTCAGTGACTTTTTGGCGATGGGCGGTTACGCCTTCTACGTCTGGCTCTCCTTCGGTCTGACCCTGCTCTGTCTGGTCGGTATCATCATTTCTACCCGCATGAAAACCCGTCGTCTGTTTAATGAGTTACGCAGCAAGCAGGCACGCGAGAGCCGTCGCAAGGCGGCCCGGCAGATGGAGAACACCCTATGAACCCGAGACGCAAAAAACGCCTCACCATCATTCTGGCCATCACCCTGGGCCTCGCCACCGTGAGCGGCCTGGTGCTTTACGCCCTCAGTCAGAATATCGACCTCTTCTATACCCCGAGCGAGCTGGTGGAAGGGAAGGGGCCGGACAAGATCAAACCGGAAGAGGGGCAGCGCCTGCGCATTGGTGGTCTGGTGGTCCCCGGCACTGTCAAGCGCGATCCGAACAGCCTCAAGGTTAGCTTCAACCTGATCGACAATGGTGGTCATCAGGTGATGGTGCAATTTGATGGCATCCTGCCGGATCTGTTCCGCGAGGGGCAGGGGATTGTGGCGCAAGGAACTCTCAAGGATGCCACCACGGTCGAAGCGTTCGAGGTACTGGCCAAACACGATGAAAACTACATGCCGCCAGAAGTGGCCGATGCCACCAGTGGCATGCACTTCAAACCTGAATACACCGATGCGCAGTTGAAGGGGAATAAGCCATGATCCCGGAATTAGGACAGTTTGCGCTGATCCTGGCCTTTGCCACCTCCCTGTTGCTGGGTAGCTATCCGCTGCTTGGCGCAAGTCGGGGGCGTCTTGGCATGATGTCGGCGGCTCGTCCGCTCGCCTATGCCCAGTTTTTGTTGCTGCTGCTGTCGTTTCTCTGCCTGACCTGGGCCTTTATCGATAACGACTTTACCGTGCTGTATGTGGCCACTAACTCCAACAGCCTGCTGCCGCTCGCCTATCGTATCTCGGCGGTGTGGGGGGCCCACGAAGGTTCCCTGCTGCTGTGGGTACTGACCCTAGGTGGCTGGACTGCGGCGGTAGCCATGTTCAGCCGCCGTCTGCCGCTCGATGCGGTGGCGCGGGTGCTCGGCGTGTTGGGGCTGATCTCGGTCGGTTTCACCGCGTTCGTGCTGTTCACCTCTGATCCCTTCACCCGCACCTTGCCCTATTTTCCGGTCGATGGCCGTGACCTCAATCCGCTGCTGCAGGATCCGGGTCTGATCTTCCATCCGCCGATGCTCTACATGGGTTATGTAGGATTCTCGGTGGCATTTGCCTTCGCCATAGCCTCATTGATGACCGGTCGTCTTGATGCAACCTGGGCCCGCTGGTCGCGCCCCTGGACCATGGCGGCCTGGGTATTCCTGACCCTCGGCATAGTGCTGGGCTCCTGGTGGGCCTACTACGAGCTCGGTTGGGGCGGCTGGTGGTTCTGGGATCCGGTAGAAAATGCCTCCTTCATGCCCTGGTTGGCGGGTACCGCTCTGCTGCATTCGCTGGCGGTGAGCGAGAAGCGCGCCACCTTCAAGGCGTGGACCGTGCTGCTGGCCCTTTCGGCCTTCTCGCTGAGCCTGCTCGGTACCTTCCTAGTGCGCTCCGGCGTGCTGGTGTCGGTGCATGCGTTTGCCTCCGACCCGACCCGCGGCCTGTTTATTCTCGGCTTCCTGCTGGCGGTGATCGGTTCATCCTTGCTGCTGTTTGCCTTTAAAGGTTCGCAGGTGAAAAGCCACGGCAAGCATGAGCTGTGGAGTCGCGAAACCCTGCTGCTTTGCAACAACATCATGCTGGTGGCTGGCCTGCTGACTGTGCTGCTCGGCACCTTGCTGCCGCTGGTGCACAAGGAGCTGGGGCTGGGGAGCATCTCTATCGGTACTCCCTTCTTCAACCATATCTACAGTTGGCTGATCATTCCGTTTGCCCTGCTGCTGGGGGTTGGTCCGCTGTTTCGCTGGCGCCGCCAGGAGCTTGGCGAGCTCAAGGGCAAGGTGATTCTTGCGCTGGTGCTGAGCCTGGCAGCAGCCCTGCTGTTGCCGCTGATCTTTGCCGAAACCTTCAAGCCGTGGGCTGCGGTGGGGATTGGTCTTGGGGCCTGGGTCATCGTTACCAGCCTGCAGGAGACCTGGGTGCGCGCGACCCACAAGCACAGCTTTGCGGTCGGTGTGCGCAAGCTTGGCAACAGTCACTGGGCTATGATCCTTGGCCATGTGGGGCTGGCAGTCAGCATCATAGGTATCGCCTGCACCCAGAACTACAGCATCGAGAAGGATCTGCGGATGCAGGCGGGTGATCGGGTGCACTTTGCCGATTACGAGTTCGTTTTTGCCGGGATCAAAGAGAAGAACGGCCCCAACTACGATGGCTTCAAGGGCGTGCTGGAAGTGCACCAAAATGGCAAGCAGGTCGCCCTGCTCAAGCCCGAGAAGCGGATGTACACAGTGACCCGGATGCCGATGACCGAAGCGGCCATCGATGCCGGTTTCACGCGAGATCTTTATGCGGCCCTTGGCGAGCAGCTAGACAACAATGCCTGGGCAGTGAGGATCTACTACAAGCCTTTCGTGCGCTGGATCTGGTTCGGCGGCGTCTTTATGGCTATCGGTGGCGTGCTGGCGATGCTCGACAAGCGTTACCGTTTCGGCCGTCGTGAGGAGGAAGCCAAGGCATGAACAAAAAGGTCTGGTTGTTTTTAATTCCCTTTATCGTCTTTTTGCTGGGGGCTGTGTTCCTGTTCAAGGGGCTCTACTCCGATCCCACCAAGCTCGAATCTGTGATGGTGGGCAAGGAGGTACCGGTGTTTACCCTGCAGGACATTTACGATCTGAACAAACAGCACGATCGCACCATCCTGACCGGCCGGCCCATGTTGCTCAACGTCTGGGCTACCTGGTGTCCCACCTGCTATGGCGAGCACACCTACCTCAAACAGCTGGCGGGGCAGGGCATTCCCATCATCGGCATGAACTACAAGGATGAGCGCGACAAGGCGATCAAATGGCTGGCGGAGCTGGGCAACCCCTATCAGGTCAACCTCTATGATCCGGACGGCATGCTGGGGCTGGATCTCGGGGTATATGGCGCGCCGGAGACCTTCTTTATCGACAGCAAGGGGATCATCCGTTATCGCCACGTGGGGGACATCAACCCCGAGAACTGGGCGTCGACCCTCAAACCCATCTTTGATGCCATGAAGTGAGGGGAGTCCTGATGAGAGTATTTATTGCTTCCCTGCTGCTGTTGCTGGGATGGGTGGCACAAACGCCGGTCATGGCTGCTATCGATGTCTACACCTTCGACAACGACAATCAGGAGCAGGTCTTTCGCGAACTGACCAAAGAGCTGCGCTGCCCCAAGTGCCAGAACCAGGATATCGCCGATTCCAATGCGGGGCTGGCCAAGGACTTGCGTGACAAGACCTACCAGATGGTGCGCGAGGGTAAGGATAAAGAGGAGATCGTGGATTACATGGTAGCCCGCTACGGCAACTTTATCCTCTATAACCCGCCCTTGATGGCATCGACCCTGATCCTCTGGCTTGGCCCGCTGTTAGTGATCGTTATCGGCATCGGCGTGGTGGTAATACGTAGCCGACGCTCTGCGGCAACGTCAGAGCCTGTGGAAAGCACCCTGAGCGATGAAGAGCAGCGTCGCCTGGCCGAGCTGCTCAAAGAGGAAGAGAAACAATGACCGCCTTTTGGATTGTGATTGCGGCCCTGCTGGTGCTGGTGAGTCTGGCTCTGGTGTTACCGTTGTGGCGCAGTGAGGGAAACCAGAGCATCAGTCGCTCGGCGCTCAACAAACAGCTCTATCGCCAGCGGCTGCTGGAGATTGGCGAAGAGCGCGAGCAGGGTGTCCTGGCTGAGGAGTCCGACTCGCTGGTCGAGCTGCAACGAAGCCTCTTGGATGATATCCCGGATGTGGAGCAGACTGCCCGCAGTGGCAAGAGTCTGATCTGGATCCCGGGTGTGCTGGTGCTGTTGGTGGTGAGTCTGGGGCTCTACTACAAGTTGGGCTCCTGGCAAGAGGTGAGTCGCTGGCAAGATGCCAGCAGCCGTCTTGGCGAGCTCAGCAACCGCATTCTGGTGGAGCGGGATGCCCAGGTAACCGAGCAGGATCTGCTGGACTTCACGCTGGCACTGCGTACCCGCCTCAAGGATGAACCGAACGACTACCGCGGCTGGTTGCTGCTGGGACGCTTGGCGCTGGATGGCAATGATCCCGAGATGGCCAACGATGCGCTGTCGCGTGCCTACAAGCTTGCTCCCCAGAAATCGCTGGTGGCGGTGCCCTATGCCCAAGCGCTGATGATGACGGGGGAGGAGGTGCAGGCCGATGCACTGCTGCGTGCAGCCATCGCGCAGGAGCCTGATAATATCGAGGCGCGCTCCGTCTATGCCTTTATGGCGCTGCAGAAAGAGGACTTCCAGACCGCGCTGTCTCGCTGGCAGGCGATGTTGCCCTTGATGGAAAAAGGCTCTCCCCGTTATGTGATGGTTGAGCGCTCCATGGAGTATGCCCGCACGCAGCTCAAGCAGCGTGGCATAGAGGTGACGAATTCAGGCGCAGCCAAAACGGGAACAGAGCAGGTAAAGCAGTCTGACGTTAATGAGGGAGAGTTCCCCATCCACATCACGCTGGCTGCGGGCATCCAGATGCCGGAAGATGCTCACCTCTTCGTCTTTGCCGTGGTGCCCAACGGACCACCCATGCCCATCGCGGTGAAACGTATCGCTGGGCCAACCCTGCCTGTCACCCTTTCACTGGGGGATGGTGACGCCATGATGGAGGGCAGCAAGCTGGAAGCGTATCCAGAACTGCAGTTCAAGGCACGTCTCTCCCGCGGTGGCAATGTGATGAACAAGGAAGGAGCCTTCGAAGGGGTATCCGTGCCGGTCAAGACGGCCGAGACCCCTACTGCTCCGATTGACATCCGTATCGATCACGCCCTCTAATATGTCCTTTGAATAACCCGGCTCCTTGATAGGGGCCGGGTTATCTATACTTCTGATAAATCAAAATAAAACGTCAGGACAATCATATGTATCTTCGTTCAGGGGCCATACTGGCAGCCCTCTTGCTGGCTGGTTGTGCCGGTGGCCCGCCCAAGCCTGGCCCAGAGAGTCTGGATCTCAATCCCGGTATGAATCGTCCGGGCGCCACCAGTACGGCGGCCGACCCGCGTGATCCCTTCCAGGGAGCAAACCGTGCCATGTGGGCGGTCAATTATGATGTGCTGGAGCCCTATGTAGCACGTCCTGTGGTACATGCTTACGCTCGCTATATTCCGGTGGGGGTGAAGGATGGCATTGCCAACTTTGTTGCCAACTTTGATGAACCGAGCAGCATGGTGAACCACCTGATCACCGGTGATTTGAAGGGGGCGGGGACCAACCTGGGGCGCTTTACCCTCAACACCACCGTTGGTCTGCTGGGTATCTTCGATGTGGCCAAACATGCCGGTCTCGAGCGCAACAAGCTGGAGATGGACACAGTGCTGGGCAGGGCCGATATCGGTAATGGTGCCTACATCATGGTGCCTGTCTACGGCCCGACCACCACTCGGGAGCTGGTTGGTGACACCATTGACACCATCTACTTCCCCTATGCCTTGCTGACTATCCCGTTAAGGGTTACTCATTGGGTTCTGGATGGCTTGGGCAATCGCGCCAAGCTGATCGATCAGGAGCGGATCATCGACAACTCCCTCGACCCCTATGCGCTAACCAAGGACTTCTACCTGCAATATAACCAGGGCAAGGTGACGGGCAAGCAGACCGAGCTGAAAGCGTCTCAGCAAGAGCAGGCCGACGATGCCAATCTGGATGAATACATGGACGAGCTGGACCAGTAAACTGGCTATCTCGATATGTAAAAGGCGCCTGCGGGCGCCTCTTTCATTTACGCAGCCATCTAGATATAAAAAAACGCCCCGCAGTGCGGGGCGTTTTGGCAAGCGAGGCTGATTAGGCAGCCAAGTTCTTGGCCACGAATTCCCAGTTAACCAGAGCCCAGAAGGTTTCCATGTACTTCGGACGCAGGTTGCGGAAGTCGATGTAGTAGGCGTGCTCCCACAGGTCAACGGTCAGCAGCGGGGTGGTACCGGCTTCAGTCAGCGGGCAGCCAGCGTTGGAGGTGTTGACGATAGCCAGAGAGCCGTCAGCTTTTTTCACCAGCCAAGTCCAGCTGGAACCGAAGTTGCCGATGGCTGATTTGGTGAAGGCATCTTTGAACTCGGCGAAGGAGCCGAATGCCTTGTTGATAGCATCAGCCAGGGCGCCAGTCGGCTCGCCACCGCCATTCGGGGAGAGGCAGTGCCAGTAGAAGGTGTGGTTCCAGATCTGGGCGGCGTTGTTGAAGATGCCGCCGTTGGAGGTCTTGATGATCTCTTCCAGAGACTTGCCTTCAAACTCGGTACCCGGCACCAGATTGTTCAGGTTGACCACGTAGGTGTTGTGGTGCTTGCCGTGGTGATATTCCAGAGTTTCCTGGGAGATGTGCGGTTCCAGAGCGTTGATTGCATAGGGCAGAGCGGGAAGTTCGAATGCCATTTTCTACTCTCCATTGGCTGGACCGTGCGAAGGCGACGGTTGCAAGACATTGCGTACTCTTTTCTAT
>NZ_JAAKNE010000097.1:0-17243 GCF_049170755.1 Aeromonas sp. 604176 | reverse complement strand
TGGCTGTAGCTCAGTTGGTAGAGTCCCGGATTGTGATTCCGGTTGTCGTGGGTTCGAGCCCCATCAGCCACCCCATTATTCCGTCGTTTGGCACAACGCTGCCAATACAGCAAGATACAAGCCTTCTGGCTTGTCAAAAAAACCGGCCTAGGCCGGTTTTTTTGTTTCTACACCACCATTTTCTGCGTTTATATCCCCGCATGTCTCATCGCACAACGCCCTGAGTGGCTGAAATGCTAATGGCCCAGAGCCTCATCATTGCTCCGCCACCCGGCTATCCCCCTTATCCTCGCAATTCCCATAAACCCCTCCAACGTTCTTTTTCTGTATTTCCCAAGCGGCATTGATATGCTGACAGCTCCTCTTTTCTCCTGCTTCCGGTTGGAGCTTTTCTATGCAACGCATTCTTTTTGTTGAAGATGATCCCGAGATTGGCCAGCTCATCAGCAGCTGGCTCGGCCGCCACGATATGGAAGTGATCCTCGAACCCAGAGGCGATATGGCGCTGGCCCGGGTCGAGGCCGAACAGCCCGATCTGGTGCTGCTCGATATCATGTTGCCGGGGCAGGATGGCATGTCCCTCTGTCGGGATCTGCGGCCGCGCTTCGACGGCCCCATCGTAATGCTCACCTCGCTGGATAGCGACATGAACCAGATCCTGAGTCTGGAGCTGGGCGCCAACGACTACATCCTTAAAACCACCCCGCCCCCCGTGCTACTGGCCAGACTGAGGGTGCAGTTTCGCCAGCACCAGCAAGCATCAACCCAACCGGCAGCCACCAGCAGCGTTCCCCAGCAACTGCAATTTGGTCTGCTGCGGGTGGATGGCCCGGGGCGAGATGTGCGGCTCGATGGCGAGAGCGTTGCCCTATCGACCGCCGACTTTGATCTGCTGTGGGAGCTCGCCTGCCACGCGGGCCAAATCTTGAGTCGGGAAGCCCTCTTTCGCAACTTGCGCGGCCGGGAGTACGACGGTCAGGATCGCAGCATGGATGTGGCCATCTCCCGCCTGCGCCGCAAACTGGGTGATAACCCCGACAACCCGACCCGGATCAAGACGGTGCGCCAGAAAGGCTACCTCTTCGTCCCCCACGCCTGGGAATAACCCTCTTTCGGGAACACCGCCATGCGCCGTCTCTTTATCCAATTCTATCTGTTGCTGATCGGCTGCTTCACCCTGGCCATCCTGCTGGTTGGTGTGGTCTATCAGGTGACCGCCGAACGGGCGGGTGATCGCTATCTCGAACGCATGATGCAGGGCTCTCTTGGCCTGTTGACCGGCGAGTTGGCAAGAACCCCGCCAGAGCGCTGGCCCGATCGGCTGGCCGAGCAGAGCAGTCAGTTTACCCTCCCCCTCAAGATCGGCGAGCTGGTGCGCCAGCCCCTGACCAGCGAGGATCAGGCCTTTTTGGCCGCTGGCAATATTGTCATCGTCGAGGAGGATGACACCTTCCTGCAACGCATCCCCGATACCGATCGGGTGCTGATTGTCGGCCCTGTACCCTACCTCTCCTACCTGCACGAGCTGCACTGGGTCGATGTGGGCCTGCTGCTGGTGATCGGCCTATCCCTCGGCCTGCCCATTCTTCTCTGGTTGCGTCCCCACTGGCAGGGTTTGCAGCAGTTGGAGCAGACCGCTCGTCGCGTAGGCGATGGGGATCTCTCCTGCCGAACCAATCTGCCACCGGGCAGCAGTCTGGCCCGGGTGGGACGCACCTTCGATCAAATGGCGACCCAATTGCAGGCCATGATTGCCAGCCGCAAACAACTGACCGATGCCATCGCCCACGAGTTGCGCACTCCGCTGGTCCGGTTGCGCTATCGGCTTGCCATGCTCGATCCTGCCCCTGCCGAGCAGGAGCAGCAGGCGCTGGAGCGAGATCTGGGAGCGCTGGACGCTCTGATCGAAGAGATGCTCACCTACGCCAAGCTGGATAGACCCGAGCTGCCGCTGCAGCAGGAGGAGCTGGAGCTCAGTCACTGGGCACAAGCGCATCTCGGCGACTGGCAAGCGCTGGCCCCCGAGAAGAGGCTCACCCTCGATCTGCCGCCACGTCACATGTCCTGGTGCGGCGATCAGCGTCTGCTGACGCGCGCGGTGGAGAACCTGATCGGCAATGCTCTGCGCTACGCCGAGAGCGAGGTCACCCTCTCCATCTCGCGGCTACAGGAGAACTATCTGCTGGAGGTGAGCGACGATGGGCCGGGGATCGATCCGGCGCTGGCGCCCCAGATCTTCGAACCGTTCGTGCGCCTTGATCAGAGCCGGGATCGTCGCACCGGCGGCACCGGGTTGGGACTGGCCATCGTGCGCAGCATTGCCCGTCATCACGGGGGGGATGTGGCGTTGCTGGCCAGTGACCACGGCGCCCGCGTCTGCCTCACCCTGCCTGTACATTTGGATACAAACCGTCACCAACCGCTCACTGAAGGGCCGCTGCAACCGTCATAGGATGACTGTCATGGAGAACGCTCCATAACATCAACCCGAATAAGGAAATTGAACATGAAAAAGATCATTCCCCTGACCCTGGCAGCCGTCTTCGCCCTCACTTCCGGTTTCACCATGGCGGCCACCCCGACCAAAACAGCCACGCCGCAGACGACCCAGACCAAGGTGGTGAAAAAACACCATAAAGCCACCCACGCCAAGACCCCTGCCGTCAAAGTCGCGCCGAAAACCAAGTGATCCAACCGGTCACTGGATAACACAGAGGGAGGCTGACGCCTCCCTTTCCATCTCTTCCCGAAATTTTCCTGACGAGCGCCTCCCTCGTCCAAACCGGATCCACGACCCGGCTCCCCCTTTGCGGGAAACGGTCAATGACCACAGGAACATGGCATGTGGCGTCATCTGCTTAAATGGCTCGGCCCCTTGTGCAGCTTGCTGCTGCTCGGCACCGCACTGACCGTGCTGTATCACCTGACTCAGGCATGGCACTGGCACGATATTCGTGTGGCCATCTGGTCCCAACCCCTGCCGCGACTAGCGGGCGCCCTGTTGCTGACCCTGCTCAGTTATGGTTGCCTCTGCAGCTATGACATACTGGCGCTCCATGCGCTGGGCAAGCGCCTTCCCTGGCAACAGGTCAGCATCACCTCCTTTATCGCCTACACCTTCTCCAACACCCTGGGATTTGCCCTGCTGACCGGCACCTCGGTACGCTATCGCCTCTACTCCGCACTGGGGCTCGCCACCGGGGAAGTGGCCCGCGTGGTGCTGTTCTGCTCCATCACCTTCCTCCTCGGCCTGCTGGCGTGGGGAGGTGGCGCCCTACTGACCTGCGATGTATCACAGTTGCAGCCTGACTGGCCGCAATGGGCAGATACCCTGCTCAAGCTGGCGGGCATGATGGCTCTGCTGTTGGTGGCCTGCTACCTCTGCTGGCCCGCCCCACGTATATCCTGGCGAACACACACCCTGACCCTGCCCGGCTTCAAGGTTCGTCTGTTACAGCTGCTGGTCGCGCTGGCTGACTGGATGGCCGCCGCCGCCGTGCTGTTTGTGCTGTTGCCTGCAGATAGCGTCCCCTACCCTGTGCTGCTCAGTGCCTTCGTGCTGGCCAGCTTCCTCGGGGTGCTGGCCCACGTGCCGGGTGGGATTGGGGTGTTCGAAGCGAGCATGAGCCTGCTGCTGGCCCACTACCTGCCGGCCGACAAGCTGCTCGCCTCGCTGTTGCTCTATCGCTGCATCTATTACCTGCTTCCCTTTCTCTGTGCCCTGCTGCTCTTTGCGAGTCAGGAGATGCTGCAACAAAAAGCGCGCTGGCAGCGGCTACAGGGGCTGATGAGCGCAGTACGCGAATTTCTGCCCGCCCTTATCAACATGGGCACCTTCGCCGCCGGTAGCCTGCTGCTCTGCTCGGGGATGATCCCAACCATGCGCAGCCACATTGAAGTCTGGCTGCAGGTGTTGCCGCTCCATCTGCTGGAGCTCTCCCACGTGCTCGGCAGCGTGAGCGGTATCCTCCTGATCCTGCTGGCGCGCAGCCTCTATCGCCGTCACGACGCCGCGTTTCGCATCACCCAGCTGCTGCTGGCTCTGGGCATCGCCTTCTCCCTGCTCAAGGGGGGAGACTGGGAGTCAGCCCTGCTGCTTGGCAGCTTCCTGCTCATCATGACCCCCTGCCGTTCCCTCTTCTATCGCAAGGGGTCGCTGCTCTATCCCCAGTACACCCCGGGCTGGCTCATTTCAGTCGGCGCCGTGCTGCTGGGAGCGCTGTGGCTGCTGCTCTTCTCCTACCGTCAGGTGGTGTATGACCACGCCCTCTGGCTCCACTTCTCGCCCCACGGTGGGGCTGCCCGCGGCCTGCGCGCCATGGGGAGCGTGGTGGCCGTGCTGGCCGTGGCCGGGGTTGCCCAGCTGCTTGCGCCGCTGCGCGTAGTCGGTGAAAAGCCGGACAAGGAGACGCTGGCGCGCGCTCACGAGCTGGTGGTGCGCGAAGGGGGGATCCACGGCTATCTGGCCCAGTTGCAGGACAAGTCACTGCTGTTCCACCCCGCCGGCGACGCTTTCCTGATGTATGGCATCGAGGGCAACAGCTGGATTGTGATGGGGGATCCGGTCGGTCGCCCCGAGCAGATCGAAGAGCTGCTCTGGCAATTTCGCGAGCGGTGCGACGAGCACGATGCCAATCCGGTCTTTTATCAGGTGTCGGCCCGCTATCTTCCGCTCTATCTGGAACTGGGGCTGATCCCCTTCAAGCTCGGTGAAGAAGCGATGGTCGATCTGGCTACCTTCGATCTGGCGGGCAGCCGCCTGCGCAACCTGCGTCAGAGCCACGCCAAGGGCAAACGGGAAGGATTGACCTTCGAGGTGGTCGAGGCAAGTGCCGTGGCCCCCCTGCTGCCCAGATTACAAACCGTCTCCGATACCTGGCTGCAGAGCAAGATGGGCAAGGAGAAGGGCTTCTCGGTCGGCCACTTCGAGCCTGACTACCTGACCTTGAGCCCGGCTGCGCTGGTGTGGCACGAGGGGCAGATCGTCGGCTTTGCCAACCTCTGGGTGAGCGAAAACAAGGAGACGCTCTCCATCGATCTGATGCGCTACAGCCTGGATACCGGCACCGCCCCCATCATGGATTTTCTCTTTGTTGAACTGCTGTTGTGGGGCAAGGCGCAAGGGTACGCCAGCTTCAATCTGGGGATGGCCCCCATGTCCGGCTTCAACGATCACCCGCTCAACAGCTACTGGGCCCGTCTTGGCAATACCCTGTTCGTCCGTGGCAGCCGTTTTTACAACTTTCAGGGGCTCAGACGCTACAAGGAGAAATTTTCGCCACGCTGGGAACCCCGCTACCTGCTCTGCAGCAGCAAGCTGGTACTGCCCAGAACCCTGACTCACCTGATCACCCTGATTAGCCGCGGCCCGCTGGGGCTGATCAAGAAATAGGAGCATGGCCAATGAGAGCCTTGATATTGCTGTTACTCAGTCTCGTACTGCCCGTTTCATCTTTTGCGGCGCACGCCGCCCCGGTCAAGGATGACCTGAGCCTGATTGAGCTGCCGGTCAAGCAGCCCTCCGACGCCCCCATGGTGATCTTTCTCAGCGGCGATGGTGGCTGGGCAGCCCTCGACAAGGGGTTGAGCACCCAGTTTCAGCTGCACGGCATGCCGGTCGTGGGCTGGAGCTCCCTGACCTACTACTGGAAGAAAAAAAACCCGGAGCAGGTGACCGCCGATCTGGAGCGGATCCTCGACGATTATCAGGCCCGCTGGCAGCGCTCCCGCTGGCTGCTGGTCGGTTTCTCGTTTGGTGCAGAGATTGCCCCTTTCGTCATCAACCGGTTGCCGGAGCACTATCGTCAGGGGCTGGTCGGGGCCGTGATGCTCTCCCCCTCTACCAGCTCGGATTTCGAGATCCACGTCAGCGATATGCTGACCCACAAGGCGCGCAGCTACCCGACCGAGCCGCAGGTGAAGACCATCCGCGATCTGCCGATGCTCTGCCTGCAAGGTGCCGATGATGATGACGGCGACCGCCTCTGCCCCCGTCTCAACCAACCCAACGTCACCAGCGTCACCCTGCCGGGAGGACACCATTTTGACGATAACTACCCCCAGCTCTATCAGGCCATCACCAAGCATCTGAACCTGCCCCCGGATCCGCTGACTGTGGAGCATTAACCGGTATCACCACGGTATGCCTTTTAAGTACCGAGCAGGGCAAATCAGCGAGCAATGAAAAGGGCCTCTCTTACGAGAGGCCCTTGTACTGAATCGGGCGGAAACTTTAAAAGGAGCGACCAATGGGTTGGCCGTGGCGTCAAAGTCACCGAGGCTTTTCACCACGATTGCCCAAGAGGTTCAGCCAGATGCTGGGCTATCAACAATGAGGATTTGCATTCCTATGCCAGCAACCACGCGGGGATTGCGCCAGAAAGCAAAAAGCCCTGATGTTTCCATCAGGGCTTTGCAATGTGGCGGTGAGGGAGGGATTCGAACCCTCGATACGTTGCCGTATACACACTTTCCAGGCGTGCTCCTTCAGCCACTCGGACACCTCACCAAATTTTGGTCTGTGGTTTAACGTGTTCAGCCAACACTGTGTTCGCTACGCTGTTGCGCTGGAACGGGGCGTAATTTAGGGGAAAGCCCCGCCCGCGTCAACGGCTTTTTTCACCTGGCGAACCGTTCGAACACTTAATGCACAGATTCCGGTGCGACCTGGATTTCCGGCAGGTTGAGGAAGCCGGAACGTTCGCATTCAGCAACCAGTTCGTGGGTAGCGGCGATAGTGCTTTGCACGAACAGCAGGAACTGCTCGACGCTGAGTCCGGCCTTGGTAAAGACGGTGTGGCCGACCACCAGCCGCGGCAGGTTGTCATCGATGATATCGAGGAACACCTTGAGGGAGGGGTACTGCATATTGAGTCGGCCCAGTTCGGCAACCAGCGGCAGCATTGCGGAGGGGCGCACTTCCAGCTCGGAGGAGAACAGCAGGCCTTCCTCTTCCACGAAGATCCGGCTCTCCTGAATACCATCGACCGACTGCAAAGAGACAATGTGGATACCGTGACACTGGTCGCAGACATAGTGCTCGATACGAGCCTGTTGCAACCAACGCATTATCATTTCGGAGCTGGGGATATTCATCATTTCCACGACAAGATTGGGATCAAGGGGCGCAGTCTAAACCAATTTGCTATCAACAAAAAGCACGCCAACCCGATAACCCTGCGGCTCGCTTCTTTTTGGCAAGCGCTATGCATATACTCAGCCAAATCCACGATGACGCTTGCCCCACAGGGGGCCCCATGACTATCCAAGAAAAGTATCGCCTTCATCTGAAATCACTCTCGGATGAGCTGCTCACCCTGCAAAAACCCATCCGCATTCTGGATGCCATCAAATGGCCACGCCATCTGCAGGATCGCTTTCTGGCAAGCGGTGGCAGGGAGCTGCCCGCTATCGACAGGCACTTCTATGATGCCCTCCCCCTCGGCTTCGATCCGCGCAACAAGTATCTGGAGCTCAAGGAGCTGCGGGACCGGATCCGCAGAAAACTGGGGCCACAGGACGATCTAGGGCGGATCCTGCAAGAGACGGTCGATCAGTACATGGTGGTGATCGAGATGCTGCGCCAGCGCGGCCAACCCGATTTTCAGCGTTACAGCCAGCTGCTTTATGGCTCTGCCAGCGATCACCTGCGCGGGGATCGCAAGACTCTCAAGGAGCTGGGCGCCCGCCTGTGCGATATCTTCTCCCTGCCCGGCGCTCGCCATCTGGTGCGCCCCTACCCCAAGGAGTTCGAAGGAGAGGCCGCGGTCGCCAAACTGCAGGGCAAGCTGTCGAGCTACTTCAGTGACGGCACTGTGCAGGTGAAGCTGAGCGATGGGATTGTCTCCGATGCAGCTGCCGGTGGCGACTACATCAAGCTCAACTCCCACGCCCGTTTCTCCGAGCTGGACTTGCAGGTGCTGGAGGTACATGAGGGCTGGGTCCATGTCGGCACCACCCTCAACGGTCGCCAGCAGCCCTATGCCACTTGGCTGAGCGCCGGTTCACCGCGGATCACCGCCTGTCAGGAGGGGCTGGCTGTCCTGATAGAGACCCTCACCTTCAGCTCCTTTCCGGATCGGGCCAAGCGTATCTCCGATCGGGTGATGGCCATCGACATGGCCGAGCGCGGCGCCGATTTTATCGAGGTGTTTCAGCACTTCGTACAGCAGGGCACCAGCGAGCACGACGCCTACAAGATCACCCAGCGGGTCTTTCGTGGCGGCATGGTGGGCGGCGGAGCCTGCTTTACCAAGGATCTCTCCTACGTGCGTGGCTATGTGGAGACGGTCAACTTTATCCGCAGCGCCGTACTGGAAGGGGTGCCCGAGATCCTGCCGATGCTGTTTGTCGGCAAGGTGACGCTGGATGACATTCCGGTGCTCTATCAGCACTATCTGGAGGGGCTGATTGCCGCTCCCCGCTATTTGCCGCCGATGTTTCGCGATCTCACCGGCCTCTATGTCTGGTTCGGTTTTGCCTCCGGCATGTCACTGGTCGATATAGGCCGGGTACAGCACCATTTTCGCCAGCTGTTTCAACGCCTGCCGGTGGCCGACCCCATCATTGCGCCGGTGGATATCGAGATCGACTGAACCACAGCGATACAAGTTGGGGAAAATAAAAAGGGCGCCAGATTGGCACCCTTCTCGACTATTCAGATATCGCAGCCGACTTACTTGTAGGCCCGACCTTCGAGATAGTGTTTGCGACAGAGCGACACATAGCGATCGTTGCCGCCGATCTCCACCTGTTCGCCATCACGCATCACCTGACCCGCT
Source organism: Aeromonas sp. 604176 (assembly GCF_049170755.1). Classification (NCBI taxonomy): domain Bacteria; kingdom Pseudomonadati; phylum Pseudomonadota; class Gammaproteobacteria; order Aeromonadales; family Aeromonadaceae; genus Aeromonas; species Aeromonas sp. 604176. The sequence continues at coordinate 8,463 of NZ_JAAKNE010000097.1, read as the reverse complement.
TCGTTGACCCGGGAGTTCATGTGAGCCTTGTTGCCGCACCAGCAGATGCTCTTCAGCTCTTCAAACTTGTCGGCCAGACAGAGCAGATGGTATGAGCCCGGGAACAGCTCGCCGCGAAAATCGGTCTTGAGGCCATAGGCCATCACCGGAATATCCTGCTCATCGACGATGCGGGCCAGCTGGTAGACCTGCTCACGGGTCAGGAACTGGGCCTCGTCCACGATAAAGACATCGATATGTTTCTTCGCATGACGCGCTTTCACCATTTCAAACAGATCACAGCTGTCACTGAACACGTCCACCTTCAGTTCAAGACCTACCCGGGCACTGATCACCCCGACCCCGAAACGGTCATCGATGGCTGGCGTCATCGCCAGAGGATGCATGCCCCGCTCCAGATAGTTGAAGTGCGCCTGAATGAGCTGGGTGGATTTGCCTGAATTCATGGTGGCAAATTTGTAGTGCAGTGAAGCCATGATACTGTTCCGAAACTGAATTTATGGGGCGCATGCTAACCAAAGCCCCTGACAAAACCAAGGGGCCCGCGGGCCCCTTGCTCTATAAATGTTACGCGGTGGCCAGCGCTGGCCGCGCTTTGGCCTTTTTCAGGTGATAGCTGGTAAAGAGCACAAACCAGAGGGCACTGACACTGAAACCGGCCAGGCTGGAGTGCATCAAGCCCATCGCCAGGTAACCGATGGCCGCACCGAAGGCAATGGCCAGTGCATAAGGCAGCTGGGTCATCACGTGATCGATGTGATGGCAACCGGCACCGGTGGCAGAGAGGATGCTGGTGCTGGAGATGGGCGAGCTATGATCCCCGAACACCGAGCCAGCCAGTACCGCGGCCAGCATCGGCAACATCAGGCTGATGTCGCTGGCGGCAGCCATGTCGCCGGCCAGTGGCAGCATGATGCCGAAGGTTCCCCAGCTGGTGCCGGTGGCAAACGCCATAGCACAGGAGAGGATAAAGACCACGGCAGGCAGCACTTCGATCGGCAGGTTGCCGTTAGCCAGCGAAGCCAGGTACTTGCCAGTCTCCACATCACGCACCACGGCACCTATGGTCCAGGCGAACAGCAGGATGTTGATGGCCGGCAGCATGGCCATGACGCCTTGTGGCGCGGCCTTGATCCAGTTCTTGGCACCCAGCTTCAGACGCATCGCCAGACCGATGGAGACCACCAGACTGCACAGGGCACCGTAGACCAGCGAAGAGCCGACGTTGGTGTTTTCGAACGAGCCGAGCACGCTGAACGGCAGCCCTTTCTCGCTCAGCACCGCAGCACCGGAATCAATCATGAAATAGATGGTGGCCGCAGTCAGGGTCAGGATCGGCAATACCATGTCGATCATGCCGCCGTTGCTCTCTTCCGGGCTCTCCATATCCAGACCGATGGGGCGGCCCTTGGACTCATCCCACAGCTTGCCTTCCAGCGCCCACGCTTCGTGTTGACGCATCGGGCCGATATCGAGCTGACAGGCGATCACCACCAGCACCATGATCAGGGTGAAGACGGCGTAAAGGTTCATCGGGATCATCTCGACAAACGCCGCGATGGGGCTCTGTTCGGTCAGACCGTGTGCCGCCATGATGCCGCCAACCAGGGCGATGATATAAGCCCCCCAGGAGGAGATGGGCATCAGCACGCAGACCGGCGCCGCGGTGGAGTCCAGCAGATAGGCCAGTTTGGCACGAGAGATCTGGAAGCGGTCGGTCACCGGACGGCAGATGGCCCCCACCGACAGGCTGTGGAAGAAGTCATCGATAAAGAAGGCAAACACCATCATGCCAGTCAGGGCTTTGGCGCCCTTGCGGGTCTTGGCACGACGCTCGGCCCACTCGGCAAAGGCACGGGTCGCCCCGGAGACGCTCATCAGGCTGATGAGGCCACCCAGCAGCAGCATAAACAGGATCATGTTGACATTGTCACGATTGAGCGCGCCATCGACCCAGAAGATCTTGAGCACGGTATTCAACATGTAATGCAGGGATTCGAGGGGTGAAAACTGATTGAGCAGCAAACTGCCGGTGACGATGCCCACACCAAGGGACAGCAGCACGCGGCGGGTCATGATCGCCAGCGCGACAGCCAACAGGGGGGGAAGAACGGACCAACCGGAGTCGGCGAAATGACTAATGTCCATGATCTCTTTGCACCTAAAGATTACAGGTGGAGATCTACCGAGAGGATCTAAAGAAACAAAACCTATGGGGAGGTTATACTCCTCAGCCCCTTCAGGTAGCGCTCCATAGTGGATGACTATGGCAGTCCTGCACCTATTAGATGCAGAACCAGCAGCCCGGTATGATGGCCTGGCCACTTCGGCGCTGACTCCTTTCCTTGTGCATCACAGGCATCACCCTCCGCACAAATACTCATAGGCAGCGCGCCTCTACTTAAAGGTATTCGCCGCACATTTTATCGAGATGGCAGCTTATAGCAAGTTTTTTGATTAAATAATCATAATAAACAAATCAAGGTCGGAAAATGGTAGTCAAATGATGCAACAACGCCAACTTTGACGCTATTTTCACCTACTGCGGCTTCATTGGCATCCAATCACCAAGCCTATTGCAGGCCATATTAAATATCTGTATTGATGTTCCCCACGGATATAATATTTAACCCGGCTTGACTTATTTAAATCACCAAGCAAGAATCAGCTGGAACATAATATTTTTCTCTGACTCGACGTGGTAACTCCTATGAATGAATTTTTAAAGGTACTGCTTAATATCCGCAGTCTGCGTGCGACCTGCCGCGAGCTTTCTCTGGAACAACTGGAAGAGGCACTGGAAAAACTCTCTACTATCGTTGCTGAACGTCAGCAAGATGAAGCTGCCGAGCGTCAGGCCCGTGAAGAGCATCTGCGGAAAATTAACGAATATAGCGAAATGCTGAAAGCCGCCGGTATTGACCCGGCAGAATTGGTAAGCGCTGTCGCTACCAACCCCGGCAAATCAGAAAAAGGCAAGCGGGCGCCACGTCCGGCCAAATATCGCTATCAGGATAATGGCGTAGAGAAAACCTGGACCGGCCAGGGCCGTATGCCTTCGGTCATTGCCAGCGCAGTGGCAGCAGGCAAATCACTGGAAGACTTTGCTATCTGATCTCAATCTCGTTGCTAATAAAAAACCTCGCCAAGGCGAGGTTTTTTATTGCCGCTTAAACGTGAAATATCAGATAGCTGATTGCGGGCGATCTGCTGCCTTGACCCACAGCACTTCACGCTCCCCTGCCACGCAGATGAGATAGCGGGCAACGGTAAAGAACCAGTCACTCATCCGGTTCAGATAGGGCAGCACCTCGGGATTGACCCGCTCTTCCCGGCTCAATGTCAGCAGCAAGCGCTCGCAATGACGCACCAGAGTGCGCACCACATGCGCTTGCGCCGCAGCACGGGAACCACCGGGCAATATAAATTGGCGCAGCGGTGGCAATGGCTCACTATAACGATCTATCTGCTGTTCAAGGCGAGTTGTCCAAGCGGCATTAACCTGCCAAATCGATTCATTCTGGGCGTCGCTGGAGAATGCCAACTCCCCCCCCAGATCAAACAACTCCTGTTGCAACAGCTGTAAATCAGCCAATAAGCCGACCTCTTGCGATGGGACGTCACAAATCAACAAACCAATATGGGAGTTGAGCTCATCGATATAACCGTAGGTCTCGACCCGCAAATGATCCTTGGGCAATGGGATACCATCGGCCAGCCGGGTCATGCCCTTGTCGCCCTGCCTCGTATATATTCTCATACCGACATCCTGTTAATAATGGGAATAATCATGGACTCGAGTCCATTGAGTTTGATTTCGTAAGCCAACGCTAGCGTCTGGCCCAATTTACCCGCCGGAAAACCGCTGCGCGCCATCCACACCAGATAGGGCTCGGGAATATCGATGATACGTCGACCCTGATATTTACCGTAAGGCATCTTGTTGGTCAGGGTCAGCAGTACCTGTTCGTCGGATAGCCAATCCATATTAATCGATATCCAGATATTTATGAGTCTGGATTGAGAGTCGCCAGTTACGCGCGATACAGGTATCCATCGCCAATTGGGTGGCCCGTGGTTTCTGGCTGATCGGCTGCAAGGCAATGACCACGTCCGGGCGCAGGGTAGCGGTAGCGAGCAGCGCATCCAGCTCTTCAATATGGTGCTCGGTGGCCACCGGATGCTTGATCTCGTTGGCCCGCTCCAGCGCCGAGACCAGCACAGGCAGCCCCCCTTTCATACCGATCTTGGGGGAGACGGTTACCCAAGTCTGCTCATGAGTCTTGATCTCGCTGGTGCCACTGGTTTCAATCTGCACCTGATAACCCGCCGCCAGTAATGCTGACGAGAGTTCGTGCAGATCGTAGAGGCAGGGTTCCCCACCGGTGATCACCACATGGCGTGCCTGATAACCCAGATCGCCAAAGCTCTTGATAATCTGCGCGGTGCTGAGTTGGCTCCAGCAATCGGATTCGTTGGAACCATCCAGTACCGCCGCCTTACCCACTTCACGAGCCGGATCAACAACCCAGGTATGACGGGTATCGCACCAGGAGCAGCCCACCGGGCAACCCTGCAGGCGAACAAAGATGGCGGGCAGGCCGGTAAAGATGCCCTCCCCCTGGATGGTCTGGAAAATCTCGTTGATTGGGTAGTGCATCTCGATCACGGCTTGTTGCAAAAGTCGCGGATTATACCCCAAGCCACGGCAAGACGCAGGCTCACTCTGCGCTTTTCTCGCCCAGCCCGGTTTTCTCAAACAGTCTGGCCATGATACCCGCCTTGTCGGCCAGATAGTTGTTCAGACCGCGACTGCGCAGTTCACACGCAGGACACGTGCCGCAACCGTCACCGGCAATGCCGTTGTAGCAGGTCAGGGTCTGCTGGCGCACCGTGTCGAGGTGACCATAGTGATCCGCCAGTGCCCAGGTTTCGGCCTTGTCGAGCCACATCAAGGGAGTTTCAAAACGGATGCCGCGATCCAGCCCCAGCGACACCGCCTGATTGAGGGCCTTGACAAACTCGTCACGGCAATCGGGATAGCCGGAGAAGTCGGTCTCGCAGACACCGGTGATCACCGCTTCGGCGCCCACCTGATAGGCATAGATGGAAGCCAGGGTCAGGAACAGGATATTGCGACCCGGCACGAAGGTGTTGGGTAGGCCATTATCCTGCAGCTCGCAGCTGACCGGGATGTCGTCACGGGTCAGGGCAGAGACCGCCAGCTCATTGAGCAGCGTCACATCCATCACCTTGTGGGCGGCGATCCCCAGAGCACTGCCCAGACGACGCGCGGTGTCGATCTCTTCCCGATGGCGCTGGCCATAGTCGAAGGTGATGGCGTGCACTTCATCATACCGGGCCAATGCCTGTACCAGACAGGTGGTGCTGTCCTGACCGCCACTGAAAACCACGACTACTTTTTTCATCTTGATAACTCCTTGAATTGTCACGAGCGGCGGCCTTCGGCAAAGTCCTGCCACTGGGTATTCAACCGGTTAAACAGGGTCAGCAAGGGCGCATAGTGCTCCGGCCTCCCCTCCCACCGGGACAAGAGGTGATAGCCCGCCTCTATGGTAGAGAGGGCATCGGGAAAGGGTTTCTTTCGAATGGCATATTGACCGGCAATGGCACCAATGCCGATGCGGGGCAAGCGGGCCAGTGCCGGGTTGCTCTGCAACATGCGATAGGCTTTGCGCCAGGTGCCGTCAAGCAAGATAAAGGCGACGGATGCAGAGCCAGAGGATTCACTCTCCCACTGTTGGCGAAGATCGGTCAGCGAAATGGCATCCTCATCCGGCCAGAGCAAATAATAACGACGGGATTGGTCAGCCAGCAGCACATTGAGCCACTCATCGCGGGAAAAGTCCTCCCCCACATGGATCTCGCACTGTTGCAAAGAGGCCGCCAGCAGCGCGGCAGTCCCCTTGGGATGTGCCACCTCGTTGGGGTGCTGCAAGATGTAGAGGGGCGTGTGATTGTCAACCGGCACAATATAATTGCACAGGCAGGCTTTGAGGGCTCGGGTGCAACGTGTACAGTATCGACTGTTCTTGTCGTTGGACTGTTTCATGTTGTCAGACAAATCTGGATTGCTCTGGGTTATCACGCTCTCTCTCACCAGCTTGCTACTCTTCTTTACCGTTCCCAATCTTCAGCTCTCCTTCGATCGGCCCTTGATCGCCGGGGGCGAAGGGTGGCGGATCATAACAGGCAATCTGGCTCATACCAATCTGTGGCACCTGCTGCTCAATCTGGGCGGCCTCGCCATCCTCTATAGCCTGTTTCGCGACTATCTGGGTGGGGCTCGCCTGCCGCTGCTGATGTTGCTGCTCTGGTTGGCAGTGGGCTTGGGGATCTGGTGGTGGTGCCCGCAGACCCAATGGTACATGGGGCTATCCGGCTCGCTGCATGGCCTGTTTGTCTGGGGGGCAATGCAGGATATTCGCCACGGACGCCGCACATCGGGCTGGCTACTGTTGGCAGGGATGGGACTCAAGCTGGCGATGGACTTCTACAACGCAGGAGAGAGCCCGATATCCACCCTGATCAATGCCAGGGTACACATCGGCTCTCATCTTATCGGGGCCGGTGCAGGCCTGTTGCTCGGCCTGCACCGCGTATCACTGAGTGAGCCTGTTACGCACCAGCCAGCTCGGCATTGATGCTGGCCAGCATGGCGGCCGGATCGGCAGCCTGCGTAATGGGGCGACCGATAACCAGATAATCGGACCCCGCCTCGACCGCCGCTTTCGGTGTCATCACCCGGCGCTGATCCCCGGCCGCTGAACCGGTCGGGCGAATACCCGGGGTCACCAGCTTGAAATCTTCGCCCAGCAAGGCTTTAAGCTCATGGGCCTCGTTGGCAGAGCAGACAACCCCATCCAAGCCGGATGTCTTGGTCAAGGTAGCCAGCCGGATCACCTGCTCGGCAGGGCTCACATCCAGACCAAGAGGGATCATGTCGGACTGCTCCATGCTGGTCAGTACGGTCACCCCGATCAACAATGGCGCCTTGTCGCCATAAGGCAGCAGCGCCTCTTTGGCGGCACGCATCATCCGCTCACCACCACTGGCATGCACGTTGACCATCCAGACACCGAGCTCGGCACTGGCTGCCACGGCTTTGGCAACAGTATTGGGAATATCGTGAAATTTCAGATCCAGAAAGACATCGAATCCCTTGGCCACCAGCTGGCGTACAAACTGCGGGCCAAACAGGGTAAACATCTCCTTGCCTACCTTGAGACGGCACTGGGCCGGAGAGATACGTTCAACGAACGCTAAGGCATCTGCCTCGTGCTGATAATCCAGCGCTACCAGTACTTTGGGATCTTGCATCTCACATCCTATTGCTTGTTATTCACCGTCCAGACCGCGGATCGGCTTGATGGAACCCCACTGGCGACAAGACGGGCACTGCCAGAACAGCGAGTGAGTGGCAAAGCCACACTGCCGACACTTGTGGGTTGACTTGATTTTGATCTGCTCGCCGACCAGCTGTTGCAGCAGTTCGAGGCTCTCCTTGGCAGGCCCCTCTTCCGCACTGGCCAGCTGAAAACCCACCAGCTGGTAAAAACCTTTCATCGAGGGATGACGACGCAGCTGACGCAACACCAGCGAACGGGCCTGGCTCAGGCCATCACGCTCTTCAACCAGCTTGGCAAGGGCCAGGGTCACGCTGACACCGGCGTGATCTTCCACTGCCTTCTCAAGCAGTGGGATCAACGCAGGCGTGCGCCCCAACTGCTGATAGCACTCGAGCAATTTGGGCATTGCCTCGGAGGCAAAGTCGATATCCTGCTCGAACACCCGCAGCAGCTCCTTGCTGGCCTGCTCATACTCCCCCTCTGCCATGGCGAGCTCAGCGAGGCGCAAACTGGCCCGGGCACATGCCGGATTGATACTGAGCGCCCGTTTGAGCTTAGCCAGCCCCTCCCCTTTATTGCCCTCACGCAGCGCGATCTCGGCTTGCTCGCAATAGAAATGGGAGATGGGGTCGGCCAGCTTCTTGCCCTGGAATTTTTGCAGACGAATCGCCACATCGATGGCCTTATCCCAGTCCCGCAACTGCTGATGGATGATCAACAGCTGTGCCAGCGCCGTCTCTTCATAATCGCTGTCGTCACACAGCTCATTCCAGAGCGCTTCCGCTCGGTCCAGCAGACCAGCAGCCAAAAAGTCGCGCGCAAGCTCCTGCAGGGCAAGCTGTCGCTGCTCCCGGGTCAGTTGGCGGGTTACCAGGTTCTGGTGGATCTTGATGGCACGATCGACCTCCCCACGCTGGCGAAACAGGTTGCCGAGGGAGAGGTGTGTTTCGATGGTTTCACTGTCCACCTCAAGCAGTTGGATAAAGAGATCCACCGCCTTGTCGGATTCATCGGACAGCAAATAGTTGAGGCCCGCCACATACTGGCGGGAAAACTGGTTACTCTGTTTTTGGGTGTCCTGGCGAACACTCCT
>NZ_JAAKNE010000096.1:0-17326 GCF_049170755.1 Aeromonas sp. 604176 | reverse complement strand
CGAGCGCGGCGCGCGGCGACCAGCACCAGGTCAAAACGGTTACCTACCTGTTTTACAGCATCTTCTACAGTAACGCGTGCCATGCAGGACTCCAGTGTTTGGGCTTTCTGTATTTAGAAAAGCAGTGTTTAAAAATGACGCAAAAGTTTACTTGTTTTTGGCTTACTCTGCCAGTAGCTGTTGCAGCAAGTTTTTTTGAGCCTGTTGCTGGTGACGCATCTCCAGCCGTTGGCACTCAATAATGGACCTGAGCTGGAACAGCGCCTGCTCGAAGTCTTCATTGATAATGACATAGTCATACTCGTCGTAGTGCACCATTTCGGCAATGGCTTTCGCCATCCGGCCGGCGATCACTTCGGCGCTGTCCTGACCGCGCCCAATCAGGCGGCGTTCCAGCTCTTCGCGGCTGGGGGGCAGGATGAAAATGGATTTGGTCGGCATCTGCTCGCGGATCTGGCGGGCACCCTGCCAGTCGATGTCGAGGAATACGTCGATCCCTTTGGCCAGACAGGCTTCGATGGCGGCGCGGGAGGTGCCGTAGTAGTTGCCGAACACTTCGGCCCATTCCAGAAAATCACCACGCTCGATCAGCGCCTTGAACTCTTCCACCTGAACGAAGTGGTAGTGGACGCCGTGCTCTTCGCCAGGACGGGTGGCGCGAGTGGTGTGGGAAACCGACAGCTGCATCTTGCCTGCAGCGTTATGTTGGGTCAGCAAGGCATTGAGCAGACTGGATTTACCCGCGCCGCTCGGAGAAGAGATGATATAGAGAGTGCCTTGTTGCGCCATATTATTACCTTTAAGCGAAACCGCTGTTTTGGTTGTAGCAGAGACCGCCGTCTTGTGCCCGAAAGGGAGACAGCCAAACGCAAAACGCGGAAAATTCTTGAGTCAGGAGGATGTAAAGGCGGCGAATTTTACCAGAATGCGGCGAATAAAAAAACGGCCGGAATCATATTCCAGCCGATCAAAGTATTCGTAGCTTGCTGCGGGAGCGTAACCCACATCAGCCTGCATTGTGCCTTTGGCTGAGGGCAGAGGCTATCAGGTTATCCCTGCCTGATGGCTCGGAATTCCCGAGGTGCCCTGTCACTACGGCAGTTGACGATCTGCACAGAGCCGATCGAACGCGGCGGTCACCTGCTCGCTGGTGATTTTTCGCATGGCCTCCGGGTCCTTGAGACGGGTGCGCCAGCTCAATTCGGCCAGCGGCTTGCCGGTCTCCTGCTCAACCAGCTCCTGATAGACGCTGACCACGTAGTCGCGGCAGAGATATGGGCCGGTACGCGCCGGATTGTGGTGGGCATAGAGACCGATCACCGGCGTGCCGACAATGGTGGCCATATGGGTTGGGCCGGTATCGGGGGCCAGTACCAGACTCGCCTCGCCAATCAGCGCCAACAGCTGCTTGAGGTTGGTCTGGCCAACCAGATCGACCGGCTTGCTCTGGCTGAGTTGCCGGATTTCGGCAGCCAGATCCCGCTCCAGTTTGGCCGGCCCGCCACAGAGATAGACCTGAAAACCCTTGCTGGCAGCGTGATCCGCCAGTGCGGCATAACCCGCAGCCGTCCAGTTTTTGAACGCCTTGCTGGCGGCGGCGCAGATCAGCAGGGTCGGTTTGCCGCCAATCTTCTCCCTTGCCCACGCCTGATGTTCGGCGCTGATGGGCAGCTGCCAATCCGGGGTCAGATCCTTGATGCCGAGCTCTTTGGCAAAGGCGAGGAAACCGTCCAGCACGTGGGGAGAGGCAGGGGATGGCACCTTGTGGTTGGTGAACAGCCACTGGCCGTCGTTGGCCCGCTCCCGATCAAACCCGAGTTTGACCTTGGCCTTGATGCCGAGGGTTGCGATGCTGGCCCGCATCGCCGCCTGCAGGTGGAGCAGGGCATCGAATTTGCGCCCCTTGAGGGTATGCCAGAGATCGCGATAGCCGCGCCACCCCTTGCTCTTGTCGAAGGGGATCACCTCGACTCCAGGCAGATCGGCAAACAGGGTTGCCTCGATTTTGCCGGTGATCCAGGTGATACGGGTCTGTGGCCACTCCCGCTGGATGACGCGCACCAGCGCCAGTGCGTGGCAGCAATCCCCGATGGCGGAGAGCCGCAGGATGCAGATGGAGGAGGGAGGCGTTTGAAATAGCGGCATGTTGTGGCGCACGGCTGGCAAAAAGGGTGAATGGCATTATGCAAACTCCCCTCTGGATTGTAAAATTGCGCACAATCGTCAGCCAGGATAGGCCGGGCCCAGTGCCATGACCTGTTTCTGCACGTCGTTGATTAAAGGCCACTATTGCGGGCATGCCAGAGCGGCAGCCTCATCGCAAATTGAAAAATTGCGATCCATGACCCACCGAGCGGGATCTCCACGATGCGAGTACAGACCGAACACAACCAGATCTGCTGGTATGCCGAAGGGGCCTTTCGCGACCCATCTCCCCAGTTATTCGATCCTGCCTGGTGGCAGAACAACCGTCAGGTGGTGGGAACCTCCATCGGACGGGGAGTGACCTGGTTCGTCAAGGATGAGTCCCGCCATCTGGTGCTGCGCCACTACTATCGCGGCGGCATGGTGGGCAAGGTGGTGCGGGATCGCTTCTGGTTCGAAGGGGTCGAGTCGAGCCGCGCCATGGCCGAATACACCCTGCTGGCCAAGTTGTGTGAGCTGGGGTTACCGGTGCCGCGTCCGTTTGGCGCCCGTATGGTCAAACAGGGCCCCTTCTATCGCGCCGATATCCTGATCGAGCGAATTCGCGGTGCCAAGGATATGGTGGCGCTGCTCAAGCAGGGGCCGGTGGTGACCGAGGTGTGGCACAAGATAGGTCAGACGGTGCGTCAGCTGCACGATGCCGGGGTTTATCACGCCGATCTCAACAGTCACAACCTGCTGCTCGATAAAGAGGGCAAGGTGTGGGTGATCGATTTTGACAAGGGGGCGATCCGCTCCCCCGGCGAATGGCAGAAGGCCAATCTGGAACGCTTGCTCCGTTCATTCAATAAAGAGTCTCAACTGCACACCAGTTTCCACTTCGTACCGGAGAACTGGCAGACCTTGATGAACGGGTATCAGGGAAAAGCGATCTGACCCTGTTGCTCGGCGTGAACGCCAATGTTACTTATTGAGCAGGTATTCAGATCCTGTTTCGAGGTCCCCCATGGAAATGCTCAAGACACCTTTGGTCGATGTGACTGCCCGGCTTGATCCGGGTCTGCTGTCTGATGCCATGGCGCTGCTGGAGGCGGGGATCTGGAGCTGGTCAGCCCAACATGGACTGCAGCGTGATCCCTCCTGCCTGCGCCTGTTGGGATTGGGAGAGTGCTGGCCGGATGATCTCGGCTGGCTGGATCGGGTTCATCCCGACGATGTTGCCCGGCTGGAAGATGCCCTGCTCGCCTGCCAGAGCGGCCGCAGCAGTGGTCTGCGCCTCGAATACCGCATTTTGCATCATCACGGTCACTACATCCGGCTGGAAGAGCGAATGCGTCGCGATGAGCGGGGGTATCTGCTGGGGGTGGTCCGTCACCTCGATCCTGCCGTGGTGCTGGTGGAGGAGCGACATGGCACCGATCCGCTGACCGGTCTGGAGAGCCGTGGCCGTTTCGAGCAACTGCTTGAAGAGCGGCTGGCGACCGAGAGCGGCACTTTCAGTCTGCTGCAGTTTTCGGTCGATCACATGGCCAAAATCCAGCAACTGTTTGGTGAAGCGGCTTGCGACGCCATGCTGGCCAAGCTGGCGCGTATCGTGCGTCACGAACTGCGGCGGGAAGATCCCTTCGCCCGCTGGGATGAGGACGGTTTTATCCTGATGCTCTCCCAGACCGAGCGGATGAGTGCGCTGGAGATCGCCGAGCGGCTGCGCCTCGAGATTGCCGATGCCAGCCTGCTGTCACAGCGGCCGGTCACCGTCAGCATCGGGCTGGTGCAGAGTCAGGCTGGCGAGCAGCTCGATCATCTGCTGGCCCGGCTGGCCAGCTGTCACAGTCAGGCCAGACGGGAGCACAACACCGTCGTCGGCTGAGTGCGGTCAGGGTTGGCCGCGCTTGTCACGCTGGCAGACCCAGAGCGAGGCCAGCATCAGCAGGCCGCCGATGGTCAGTCGGGTCAGGTCGGTATCCTTGCCCCAGAGCAGCAGATTGACCAGCAAGCCGGCCGGAATGAGCGCATTGTTCATGATGGCCAGCACCCCGCTGGTGACCAGCGTCGCCCCCTTGTTCCAGAGGAAGTAGCCGAGGCCGGAGGCACCCACCCCCAGCCAGAGCAGAATGCCCCACTGCAACCCTGACGTTGGGTATTGCGGCTTGCCCAGCAGCCACCAGGCGGGCAGTGCGATCACCAGCGCTCCCAGATAGAAGCAGCCGAACACCGCCAGTTGCGGCGGTTGCTCCGCCTCCCTTGCCAGCAGTACCTTGTAGCCCACTTGACCCAGGGCGAAACAGAGGTTGGCCCCCTGCACCACCAGAAATCCCAGCACATAGCTTTCGGTCAGGCCGTCGAAGCGGATGACGGCAGCCCCGAGCACCGCCAGCAGGGCACCCCACAGATAAGTGGGCTTGAAGCGCCCTTCCAGCAAGTCGTGGAGCAGGGTGACGTAGATGGGGGTGAAGATGGTAAAGACCAGCACTTCCGGCACTGTCAGCAGCAGGAAGGAGTGGTAGTAGAAGAGATACATGATGCCGAGCTGGATGGCGCCCAGCGCCATCAGCTTGGCCGCCAGATCGGGGCGCAGCCAGCGGCGGCGCAGGAAGGGGAGAAACACCAGACTGGCGAGGGCGATGCGGGTCAGCACCGAGAAGTAGGCATCCACCTGGCCAGCGAGGTAGACCCCGATCAGGCTGAAGGAGAATGACCAGAGCAGGGTGACCCCTATCAAGTAGTTCATGTGTTTGATTTATCGTCAGTTGTCAATTTTAAGGGGGCTATGATGGCCGAGATGGAAGCGGCAATCCAGTGTTTATGGGGGCGATTGCCACAGGTCGGAGCATTTTCCTTTACCGCCAGCAATGGCGAGGGGTCGGCGACCGACTGGAATGGTCGGGGCGAGGGGCGTGTGCAGGTGACCGATCATCAGGGTGGCTGGCTGTTTAGCGAGCAGGGTCGCTACACCACGCCCCATGGAAGGGTGCTCGCCATGCATAACCGCTTCTGGTGGCAGCGCAGTGCGCGGGGGATCCGTCTCTCCCATCTGCGTTATGAGGAGCCGGTCGAACTGTTCGAGCTGCTGCCGCAGGGGGATGGCTGCTGGCTGACAGCCGAGCCCCATCTGTGCGGGGCGGATCACTACAGCGCCGAGCTGACCGAGATAGACGGCGGTTTTCTGCTGAGCTGGCAGATCACCGGGCCGCGCAAGAACGAGCGACTCAGCTATCGCTATTCGGTTTGAGTTTCAGATGGTTGTCGTTGGCTTTTTTGGCCAGTCAGTCTGATATATCAGGCTGACTGGTGGAATGTGTATCAGTCTGGCGAGCTCGGCTAAGTTTCCCGTGAAGGTGTTGCTCACACTCTATGTTGTCAGTAGCTCTGCAAAAGCGTTTATCAGCCTTATCAGGGCAAACGCTGCTACGGCAACGCATAGGTTTTCTAACGGACTATTGGTCGCCAAGGCATGAAGGGTATCGGATATGACAAGATGAGTACGCATGTAAATTACCTTAATGAGTCGGTTTTATTCCTAATACCCAGTTCTTTAAGGATTCACCGTTGGTGAGAAACCACTGTTAGATCAGCCCCCCATCAAAACAGTTGATAACAGGTAACGGTCTTCTCCTGATCTCGAACATAAAAAAACCGGCGCAGAGCGCCGGTAGCGGGGGACAAATCGGAGGTTTTTTAAAACAGTCCCAAAAACAGGAGAGATAGACTCTCGTCACACATTCAGAGATGGACTTCAGGCATTCAGGGCATAGCTCAGCATGGCTTGCAGCTTGCTATCGAAGAACCAGGGCAGCAGTACCATCAGCAGGCCCAGGATCCCGGCCAGCCGCTGGCGATACTGCCAGCCGGCAATCAGTACCAGACCACCGCACAGTGTGGTCAGGATGCCTGACATAGGGAGACCTCGCGCTGCATACGACGCTGCTGCGCCCACTGGTTCATGGCGACCGAGCCGAGGATCAGGGCCAGAGCAACACCTGTGGTGGGGTGGATCTGCTCGCCGAGGAACAGGGCACCCAGCATCACGCCGAACAGCGGCACCAAATAGTTGCTGAAGGAGGCGAACGTCGGGCCGGCCTTCTGGATCAGCGCCATGTAGAGGAAGTAGACCAGACCGGTACAGAGGGTACCCAGCACGGTAATCGCGCTCAGGGCCTGGGTGCTCGGCAGGGCCAGGCTGCTGAGGTCAACCATGAAGGGGGCGACCAGCAGCAACTGGATTGCCGAGGAGATCAGGATATTGCGGGCGACCACGACCGGATGGTCCTTGGCGAAGCGCTTGATCATCAGCAGGCCGATGGCGAAACAGCTGGCACCCAGCAGGATGGCCATGGCACCGAGCAGACCGGCGTTCATGCCCTGGGAGAGTTTCGGCCAGAACAGGGTGAGTACACCGGCAAAGCCGATGATCACGGAAAGCAGACCGGTTTTGGTGATTCTTTCACCAGAAATAAACAGCGGTGCAGCCAGAATGGTCACAAACGGGATACAACCCATGACTACGGCGGCGATGGCGCTATCCACATACTGTTGGCCCCAGGCGACCATGATGAAGGGGATGGTGGCATCCAGCAGGGCGATCAGCATATAGGTGCGCCACGGGGTGTGCTCACTCTTGAGCCGCATGAACAGGCAGAGCAGACCCAGGGTCAGGCTGCCGCACAGGGCACGACCGGCAGCCACCAGAATGGGGGGCAACTCGGCAACGGCCTGGTGCATGAAAATGAATTGGGAACCCCACAGCAGGCCAATGGCCAGCAATAACAGATAGCTACGCATTTGAATCTCCGATGTATTAAGCCAGCGCATTCTAGGCAATCTGTTACTATGGTAAAAATGAATTGTTGGCATTTAACTATGGCTAATATCGATGGATAGCTCGCTCGCCCGTCTCGACCTCAACCTGCTCGCCGTATTCGACATGCTGATGCAGGAGCGCAACGTCACCCGTGCCGCCGAACGGCTGCATCTCTCCCAATCCACCGTCAGTCACGCCTTGGGGCGGCTGCGGGTGGCGCTGGATGATCCGCTGTTTGTGATGAGTCGGCGCGAGATGATGCCGACCGAGCGGGCCAAGGCGCTGGCCGGGCCGGTGCGCCAGGCGTTAGCGATGCTGGAGCAGGGATTGCGGCAGGCCAAGGGGTTTGATCCCGCCACCGCGCGGCGGATTTTCCGCATCGCCACCCCGGGTTCGGTGGAGCACGGGCTGGTGCCGGTGCTGGTGGAGAGGATCCATCGGCAGGCCCCTCACTGTCGGCTGGAGGTGTGCGAGCTGGCCGACAGCGACTACGAGCGGGAGCTGGAAAAGGGTGAGCTGGATCTGGTGATCGGCTTCGCCGGGGCGAATCACCTCTCACCCCGCTTGTGGCGGGAGGAGTGGTTCAACAACCCGCTGGTCTGCCTGTCGCCCCTTGGCAGCGAATTGCCCGATGTGCTGACTCCGGTCGAGCTGGTGAGCCGTCCCCACATCCACACCTCCAGCTGGGGTCACAGTCAGGCGATGGTGGAGCTCTGGCTGGCCCGTTTCGGGGTGGAGCGGGAGCTGGGCGTGCGGTTGCCGAGCTTTATGGCGGTGCCGCCGTTGATGGCGACCGGCCGCTATCTGGTGGTGGTGCCCGAGATGATCGGGCGCCACTTCTGCCGCTACTACCCGCTGCGGATGCACCAGCTCGACCCCGCCATCCCTATCGTCTACCTGATGGCGGGGCACCCGCTGACCGCCCATGACGAGGCGATCGGCTGGTTCAAGAGCCTGTTGCACCAGTTGGTGTTCGACCTCTACGGCGACGATGCACTCGGGACTCCCGCTCAGCGGATGCTGGCGAAGTAGTCGAGCCCCATGGCGCTTTTCACCTCCGCCAATACCTCATCGGTGATGATGCGAGCCTGCTCGGTGCCTTGATAGAGCAGCTCCAGCAGCATCTTCTTGTCGGCAATGGCCGCGGCACGGCGCTCCCGCATCGGGGCGAGCAGGGTTTGCAGGCAGTCATTGAGCACCTGTTTGCAGCGCATGTCCCCCAGTCCACCGCGCCGGTAGTGGGCCTTCATCTCGGCGACCAGCGCCTTGTCAGGGTGGAAGGCATCGAGGTAGGCGAACACCGTATTTCCCTCCACCTGACCCGGATCGCTCACCTTGAGGTGGTTGGGGTCGGTATACATGGCGAACACCGCCTGTTTGACCTCTTCCGCCGACATGCCGAGCTCTATGGTGTTGCCGAGAGATTTGGACATCTTGGACTTGCCATCGATGCCGGGCAGGCGACCGGTGTCGCTCAGGATCGGCTGACATTCGGTCAGCACCTCTTTGCCCACCAGAGAATTGAAGCGGCGGACGATCTCGTTGGTCTGCTCCAGCATCGGCAGCTGATCTTCACCCACAGGCACATGGCTGGCGCGAAAGGCGGTGATGTCGGCGGCCTGACTGACCGGATAGACCAGAAAACCGGCCGGCAGCGTGCGCTCGAACCCTTTCTGCTGGATCTCCGCCTTGACGGTGGGGTTGCGCTCCAGCCGGGCGACGCTGACCAGATTGAGGTAGTAGCAGGTGAGTTCGGCGAGAGCGGGCAGGGCGCTCTGCAGGCAGAAGGTGGTCTTGGCCGGGTCGAGACCGACCGCCAGATAGTCAGCCATCACCTCC
Source organism: Aeromonas sp. 604176 (assembly GCF_049170755.1). Taxonomy (NCBI): domain Bacteria; kingdom Pseudomonadati; phylum Pseudomonadota; class Gammaproteobacteria; order Aeromonadales; family Aeromonadaceae; genus Aeromonas; species Aeromonas sp. 604176. The sequence goes on along the minus strand of NZ_JAAKNE010000096.1, from coordinate 8,541 downwards.
AGCACGTTGTCGGTCACCTTGGCCGGGTTGTGGCCGTTGTCGGTCAGCGCCTGCAAGTCGGCGATCATCACGAATTGACGGTAGTGGTGCTGGGCTTCGACGCGCTGGCGCAGGGAGCCGACATAGTGGCCGATGTGCAGTTTGCCGGTGGGACGATCGCCAGTAAGGATTACGGGGTTGTGCATGTCACTCTCTCCAGTTGGGTGAGCCGGGAGGCGACAAAGGGATAAAAACAGTTGACCGCCTCTCGGCGGTCACGGTGTTTTCTTTGGGAAATCTTGAATAGAAACGCGGTGCCGCCTGTTTAGGAGCAGCACCACCAGTAGTTGTGATTGAATGCGGTCATGTTCATAGCAAATCACACTACGCCGGTTTCATTACTTCTGCAAGGGGACGACCAGCAGATCGCAGGGCACCGTATTCATCAGCTGACGGGCGCTGGAGGTGAGCAGGCTCCAGAAGCTCTGGCGATGGCCGCACACCAGCAGGTCGATCTCGTACTCCTTGACCGCCTGATTGACCCGCTCGCTCAGATCGCCGCAGATCACCAGCTTCTTCTCGATGGGATAGTCCACCGAGGCCAGAAATGCCTCCAGCTTCTCTTTCGCTTCGGCGATCACCTGATCCTGCACGTTGTCGATGTCGATATCGATCATCTCGGTGTAGAGATCCTTGAGGTCCACATCGACATGGATAACCGACAGCTTGGCGCCGTTGGAGCGGGCTCTGTCCACCGCCTTGTCGATCACCTTGCGGTTGTCTTCAGAGAGGTCGATCGCGGCCAGAATATGCTTGTAATAGGTTGTTCCACTCATGGGGGTTCTCCTTACCGATCCTTCAGCCCACTATACCAATCTCTGCTGAAACTAAAATGGTGCCTCAGGCACAGTTTTGGGATTTAAATGAGTTTAATGACGTGTGACACAGGGTCAGCTACTCAGTTATTAACCACCATTTGCCTATAAATTAAACAAGAGTTTGACGCCGGTCACACCCCTCGGCTTGCCGATCTGGGGGGAGAGGCATAGGATGGGCCCGTGCTTCGCAATGAACACAAAACAACAAAAAGCATCTGAATACCGCTTTGGGGAGCCACGTGCTCCCTTTTGTTTTTCTGCCTCATCTCCCGCTGCTTTTCTGACTGATAGCGATCCGGCATCAAGTTAATCTCCTTCGATTTGGTTATGCTGTAGCCAGTTTCTTTGGAGGCCTTCCCATGATCATTCATCCCCAGATTCAAGGTTGTGTTGCCCGCAACTGTCACCCCATCGGCTGCCGCGCCGCCGTGCAGCAGCAGATTGAACGCATCAAGACAGCGGGCCCGTTCAATGGGCCCAAGCGGGTGCTGGTGCTGGGGGCCTCCTCCGGTTTCGGGCTGGCGTCGCGCATTGCGCTCGCCTTTGGTGCCGGTGCCGACACCATCGGCATCTCGTTTGAGCGCGGCCCTTCCGACAAAGGATTGGGCAGCGCCGGTTGGTACAACAACATCTGGTTTCGCAAGGAGGCGGAACAGGAGGGGCGTATCGCCATCAACCTGATTGGTGATGCCTTCTCCGACGGCATGCGTCAGCAGGCCATCGAGACCATCCGCCAGCAGCTGGGGCAGGTGGATCTGGTGATCTATTCGCTCGCGAGCGGCATCCGGGTGCTGCCAGATGGTACGCAGGTGCGTTCGGTGCTCAAGACCACCGGCCAGCCATTTAGCGGCTGGGGGCTGGATCTGGAGCGCGATACCCTGGTGCAGCAGTCGCTGGCGCCTGCCACGCCGGAGGAGATCCGCGATACCGTCACCGTGATGGGGGGCGAGGATTGGCAGCTCTGGATGCAGGCGTTGCAGCAGACCGATTGTCTTGCCCCCGGTGCGCAAACCGTTGCTTACTCCTATATCGGCCCGGAATCCACCTATCCCCTCTATCGGGATGGCACCATCGGTTATGCCAAGGAGCATCTGCACGCCACCGCCGAGACCATCAACCTGCAGCTGGCCGAGATTGGTGGTCACGCCTGGGTGTCGGTCTGCAAGGCGCTGGTGACCAAGGCGAGCGCCTATATCCCGGTGCTGCCGGTCTATCTGGGCCTGCTGATGGGGGTGATGAAGGAGCGCGGCGTCCATGAGGGCTGCATCGAGCAGATGCAGCGACTGTTCGCCGCCAAGATGTACGGGCCCAATGGGGTGGTGGCCGATGGTAACCGGCTGATCCGGATGGATGACCACGAGCTCGACCCGGCCATTCAGGCTGCCGTTTCGGCGCTCTGGCCCAAGGTGACGCCGGAGAATTTCCACGCGCTGGGGGACTTTGCCGGGCTGCGGCAGGATTTTATGCAGCTCAACGGCTTCGAGCTGCCGGGCGTCGATTATGCTGCGCCGGTGGATGTCGCCTCCCTTGGCGAGCTGACCCCCTGAGCTGAAAGAAACGGGATCTCCCTCTCGTTGGCGGGTTGATTCGCGGCGGGAGTGTGGCGACAATCGATACCAAATCACTGAGGAGAAACAAGATGCTGGCCCAAGCCATGATCGAGAAGTTGAACGAGCAGATTAACCTGGAGTTCTACTCCTCCAATCTCTATCTGCAGATGAGCGCCTGGTGCGAAGACAAGGGCTTTGAAGGGGCGGCGACCTTCCTGCGCCAGCACGCGGTCGAGGAGCGCCAGCACATGGAGCGTCTGTTCACCTACGTGAGCGAGACTGGCGCCATGCCCAAGCTGGGTGCCATCGATGCCCCTCCCCACGAGTTCAAGTCGCTGGGCGATGTGTTCCGTACCACCCTGGAGCACGAGTATCACATCACCAAGTGCATCAATGGTCTGGCTCACGTAGCCTTCACTACCCAGGACTACTCCACCTTCAATTTCCTGCAGTGGTATGTGGCCGAGCAGCATGAAGAGGAGAAGCTGTTCAAGAGCATCGTCGACCGTCTCGGTCTGGTGGGTGAAGATGGCAAAGGCCTCTACTTCATCGACAAGGAGCTGGCCGAACTGGCCAAGGGCGCCCCGGCCAGCATCATGGACAGCAACGCCTGATAGTCGTGGACACTTAGTGTTCAGCCAGTACAATAACGGCCCTTTTAAGGGCCGTTGTTTATTCTGGTGGGCAGCCACTATGGTTCTGTTCCGCCAGAGGCAATCTCGGTTCTGGCCAGGTGCCGTTTCTATTTTGATAAGTGAGTGATGATGAAGCAGGTCGATGTGGTGGTGATCGGGGCCGGTGCGGCCGGATTGATGTGTGCGGCGCAGGCGGGCTACCGTGGCCGCTCCGTGCTGGTGCTCGACAACGCCAAGAAGCCGGGCCGCAAGATCCTCATCAGTGGCGGTGGCCGCTGCAACTTCACCAACCATCAGGCTGGCGCTCACGCCTACCTGTCGGAGAATCCCCACTTCAGCAAGTCGGCGCTGGCCCGCTACACCCAGCAGGACTTTATCGATCTGGTGGACCGCCACGGGGTCAACTATCACGAGCGCACCTTGGGGCAGCTGTTCTGTCTCGAGAGTGCCAAGGATATCGTCGATGTGCTGCTCACCGAGTGTGACTGGGCCGGGGTGACCCTGCAGTTCCAGACCGAAATTCTCACCGTCAGCAAACAGGACGAGGGCTTTGTGTTGACGACCAGCAAGGGTGAGATCGGCTGTCACTCGCTGGTGGTGGCGACCGGCGGTCTCTCCATGCCCAAGCTGGGGGCGACCCCTTATGGCTTCAAGCTGGCGGAGCAGTTCGGTCTCAAGGTGCTGCCGACCCGTGCCGGTCTGGTGCCCTTTACCCTCCATCAGGCGGAGAAAGAGGCCTTTGCCGATCTGGCGGGCATCAGCCTGCCGGTAGCGGTGACCGCCGAGGATGGCACCCGCTTCAAGGAGGCGATGCTGTTCACCCATCGCGGCCTCTCCGGCCCCGTCATCCTGCAGATCTCCTCCTACTGGCATGCCGGCGAGAAGATCCACATCAACCTGCTGCCGGAGCTGGATATTCCGGCTGCCCTGCGTGAATGGGCGCAGGCGCACCCGGCGCAGGAGCTGAAAACCGTGCTGGGGCGCGAGCTGCCCAAGCGCTTCGTCGACAAGCTGGTGGAACTGGGTCTGCTGGTCAGCAAGCCGATGCGTCAGTACAACGAGCGGGAGCTGGAGGCGGTGGCCAACCTGCTGGGTGACTGGCAGATCCTGCCCAACGGCACCGAGGGGTATCGCACCGCAGAAGTGACCTTGGGCGGCGTTGATACCAACGAGCTCTCCTCCAAGACCATGGAAGCGCGCAAGGTGCCCGGCCTCTACTTCATCGGCGAAGTGGTGGATGTGACCGGCTGGCTGGGTGGCTACAACTTCCAGTGGGCCTGGTCCTCCGGCTGGGTGGCTGGCCAGTTCTGTTGATAGGAAGAAAAATCTGTGCAGAGATCTTGCCATACCTATTCATGTAAGAACTTTCCTTTTTGTGTGGCGAGCTCTTTTATTGTTCAACTGAGTGCAATGAAATATGCCCCTTATGAAAAAGGGGTATTAGATGATTGCTCGGGTGATAGGGTTGTTATGTATTTTTCAATGGTCATGGGCTGCAGAGTCATTTCAGTTCCAAAGCTATCGGGATGGATTCTTGCGCATGATGCTAATCACACCCAGCGTCCAGGGAGAGCTATTTTTACGGGGTGATGATAAATTGGTGCCATTACAAGGCGGTATAATCGAAGATTTGTTTACCCTGCGTATTCCAGTATCCTGTCAGTTATTAAGTTCGCAACAAACTATCTATTGGTCATCGCCAGGACGGCCACTAATCAAGGGTCAGGTGCCGGCACAGTCGTGCAAGCGTCTCCCTGAGTTGCCATTGAAATTGCCGGTTCGGGTTTTTTCCAAAGGTGGGAAATGCCTGATCGATACTGCGGGTAATACTTTGTGGCATACAGCATCTGAATTGGCAAAGAAAAATCGTGCGTCTGTCTATCAAAATATTTACGCACTATTTCTTACAAATAAACCCGCCTTTGCGGGGCAAGACATTCATCGGTTACGTGCTCAGGTTCTTCATTGTCCTGATCCAGCATTGTTTGAGCATATCAATGCTAGTCATGCCCAACAGCTGTTTGAAGAAGCTCTGCTGTTGCGGAAATAATAAAGTATTTAAAAAACTGAAAAGGTGTTTAATCCAGGTGTTGCTGCTATTTCTTTGTGATGTTAACGGTACTTCCAACATAACCTCTACCACAATAAAACAGTTAAAACTACAGTACTAATAAGCGCTAAGTAGTCATGTCGTTTGCAGGCAAGTTGTAATGTGGTAGTGAACTAAATCCGGGGACTTGGTTTGGCCGAACCTAGGCTTTTGCCAGTGGCATCTATCCAGACTTCGATCCATTGAAGGCCCATATGCGGGCCTTCATCACAGCTTACAACTTCGCGAAGCATCTAAAAGTCTTGAGATGGAGAGCCCCGTTTAAAACTATCTGAGATACTGTGATTAAAAAAACACCGATTGTTTCAGACTTCAACCGAATCACCTCATTTAAGGACCATAGATCTAGGTCTGGGGATATCATGACTTGATAGCGAATATGGTCAACCACGCCGGATTAATGTCTACATTATTTTTCCTATCTAACATCACCTGTTAGTCCATGAGTTAATGTTTCCCACAGATAGTGGAAATAACCTTTGGTTGGCCTAGATAATTTTAAAAACTGTTCAGTTTGTGGAAGGTTCATTCCTAAACGCATTGAGTAGTGATTAAAGCCAACCTCGAAAGTGCCTTTCACGCTATTGTTAAAATGCTCACTATTTTTACATAGTCTCCCTAACCCAGGCTGACGATTTTCATAACTACTATGTAGCTCCATCGCTTTTGTAAGACGCTCTTCTGCTAGAGATTCTTGATCTTGGTACAGATCTATTCCTTGTAGACGTGCTGTTTCTGCCACATTTATGATCGCTGCCAGACCATAGGCTGTATGTTCAAAATCTCTACAACTTTCCAATGCGAGTCCATCAATATACGTTGCTGGATAGTACCATTTCTTTTCTATTTCTGTGGGGGGTAGTGAGCACCCTACGGGGTTGTTGGGGCGTGGTCCATCTGATGTTAAATATATATAAGCGTTTACCAGACCTCGCCACTTATAAATGGCCTCTGTAAAAAGGGTTTGGTTATCAGTAAACACAGCAATGTTTGCCATTGCCTCAATACCGCTGGCATGCCAATTACTGTTGTTGCATTTATTATTAAACATGGCACGAATATTAGGCAAATATTGCTCTGTAAGCCATTTGGAAACGATATATTTTTCTGCTGGGGGCCACTCTTTATAACTATATTTGATAATTTCTGCTGCGCGGGTAAACATCTGCGCAGCCCAGGCTGCCTGTAATGGCGCATTACTATTGGTGTGCCCTTCCGTTAGGGTATTAGCCCAAGCATTTAGAATGTTCCGTACATTTTCTGCATAGCGTGCATCTCCGGTTAAACGCCATAATATAGCTTGGGTGTAGGCAGCCTGAGAGTCTCTGGTTTCATCAGTACAACCAATATCAGGTTTAGAAAATGGGCCACACTCAACTATTTTATGTGCAGTGGGTTTATAACTCAATTGAGCTCGATTATCTTTTAGTATATTGACATATGCTGTCTGCCATGGCTCTTCTGTTAAGCTATATCGAACAAATTGTAATTGTTTGTAGCTAATGAAAACACCTGGATGAAAAAACGTTTTTTGCTCAGCTTGACTCACAGGTGAGAAAAGCCAAAATAAAATTGAAAATAAAGCTGCTTTTTTTGTCATTTTACGTATCCATTTTATCTTTTACCGTAACCATTAGGAGATTCTAGCTATTGCGAAAATAAATTCTTCTATTTTTATAAAGTTCTAATTTGATCTAGATAACGAAACCGCAGCATAACAGGGGCGAGATGTAAATCCAAAATTAATATATAAAGGCATCAATGAGACTGATGCCTTTATATAGACGATGTTTGTTACATATTGTAAGAGAGACCGAAGTATATTTCCTGCTCTGTCAGGTGCGCTTTCAGTTGTTCATCTTTTAAGCCAGAAAAGTTCTGGAAATTGTTAAAGCCACTTTCTACCTTGCCCAGGTCGGTATAGCGATACCCCAGATCAGCAGAGATATTTGCATTCACAGCCACTCGGGCTCCGGCTCCAATGGAGTAGGCAATATTGGTCTGCTTATTGGTTGCAAACTGGTTTTCTTGCACCCTCTGCCAGCCACCCACCTTGACTTTGGCGACCCCGAGGCCGGCCTGACCATACAGTGACAGATTGCCATACACGGGGAAGAGCCTATAGGCATTCACCATCATTTTTTCTGAGTCGATCTGGTAATTATTCAGTGAGTTGGTAAATCGGGAACTGCCAGATTGAAAGTGTGAATCGACGCTGGTGTTATATTCAGCTTCCACTTGCCAATTGTTGTTGAATGCATAACCAAATGCAAAGGTTCCGCGTTTGATACTGCTTTGGTTATCAACTTCGATAAAACTGCCAATGCGTGGGCGCAGGCTGGTGTCCATGCTGCTGGCATATTGACTACCAGTCATCGCTTTGCCGGAAATATAATATCCTTCGGCATTGGCTGCGCCTTGATATGCCATTGCCGAAAGAATGAGTAGAGTATGCGTCATGTTCATTTTATTATCCTTCTAATGGTTGGTGTCAGCGCCAATGAAATACCTTTAACGCCTAGCTAAAGTTGCCACAATACCTTATTGCGCAGGCATATACCTGTAGGAAAGTTCCTGTTGCAGGGAGGTGGCAAAAGATGTGTAAGGTGCTATGAGGTCGAAAAACGTTCGTTTTTCACAAAAAACAGGAAAAACCCTACGGCAAGATAACTTTGCTCTCATTTGGGGCCAGGATATGCTTGGAAAGCATGAAAGACATATGCCCGTCTCTTTGTTACATGCGTTGTTCCTTGTATCTTTTGCCGCCCTCTCGGGCGGCTTTTTTCATTGTAGAAGTTAGTCTACCAGCCAGTTAAAAGTTACAGTAATCTATCGTTAATAAACCCTTAACTGATGGGCTAATATAGGGTGCGTCAAATATTTACATCTCAGAAAACCCCAGTTCAAATGTTGATTGGTTGTTGGCGGAGTTAAAGTTGAGTGGCTAGTTTGTTCTGCTTATCCTTGCGCGCCATTAAATAGTAATTTATTTTTTGATGTTGTTGATGTCGGCAAGCCATCCGCTCTGCATCTCACGCGACTCAAGTCTTCATTTACTAGAGGCGCGCTTGTATCGGAGTCATGGTTTCAGCTTAATAGATACCTTACTTTGTCATTATGGGATTAGCATGCGTTGATTTAATGACGACAGAATTTGACCAAAAAAGATATCTTTTAAATTTATTCCAATAGAGATCTGGAGTCTAAAAAGAAAGATCTAGTTGTAATAAATAATGTGGGGCGCTGAAATATTATTTTTCAGGGCGAATAGTTTTCTATCTACATGACTCATGATAAATTTCGTTACCAACATTCGTTACCAACATTCGTTACCAACATTCGTTACCAACATTCGTTACCAACATTCGTTACCAACATTCGTTACCAAC
>NZ_JAAKNE010000095.1:0-17446 GCF_049170755.1 Aeromonas sp. 604176 | reverse complement strand
TCGCGGGTTCGAGTCCCGTCCGCTCCGCCACTAATTTGAAGGCCTTCCCTGATGGGAAGGCCTTTTTGCTATGGGCGATTTTGTCCATAAGACCCACAGATTTGCACACCAGAATCAACACAAAGCCCGGCTTCACGACCGGGCCTTGGTGTTTTTAGCGTGTTAAACAGCCAACGTTTGGTTTTTACCTGCCAAGAGAGGGCCAGATAGCCGGTTATTCCCGCCATTTTCGGGCTATATCCGGGCCTTATCAGCCATTTGAACGAGTCTACAAGGGGTCAAATCAGGCTTCTGCCGCTTGCTGACTACAGGGCAGTCCCATATTTACCACCTCCGCTTCCATCTGCACATCGATCTTGAAGCCAAGCCGTTTGGCTAGGTTGGGAATACCGAGATTGCCGGATTCATCAGGTACAGTTCAAGCAAAGAGACCTTCCCGACGGGAAGGCCTCTTTGCTTTATCTATCAACTGATTACCATCACTCGGTTGATTTATCAGGGCTTCTCTTTGTTGCCAATGCTCAGGCCGAGCTTGATGGAGAGGGCCGCCAGTAACAGCAGCATCATAATCAGGGAAAAGAAGTTGCTGCCAAGCTCCGGGTATTGCACCTTGAGCAGCGCGGAGTGACCGAAGACACCGATAAAGAAGCAGAGCAGGGTACAGATGGGGGTGTTGCCCACCATGGGTTCATGGCGATAGTGCTGGAACAGCTGATAGGCCGCCAGCCAGAGGGCAATCAGCGGGAAGAAGGAGAAAGGCACGACCGAGTTGGTCAGCACGGCCAGAGAGGCATCGCCACAGATACCAATCAGCATGGCCATGGCAAGCGGTTTTTTCGGGATCATAAGCTGTTCAGGCATGTCGTTCTCCATCCTGTGGTCATGGGTGAGGTTCACGGCGCTTCTGGTTTTGTACCTCGGCGCCCATGGCGATCATCCGCAGTTGGCGAATTGTTCGGTCGGAGAGTGCACGGCACTCTTCGCTGGTCATGTCGAGTGCATCGGCACCGGCACTGAAGACGATGGTGACCATGGCTTCTGCCTGGATGTAGGCATCTTCCCGTGGTGCTTCTGTGGTGGCTTCCAGATAATCGGTCAGCTCTGCGATAAAGTGCTGGATTTCGCGAGCTACCGCCTGGCGAAAGGCGGCCGAGGTGCCGGAGCGTTCCCGCAGCAGCAGCCGAAAGATGTTGGGGTTGTTCTCGACAAACTCCATAAAGGTCTGCACCGAGGTGCTGATGACACTGCCACCACCGGCAATGCGCTGGCGTGCCTGGCGCATCAGTTGGCGCAGGGTAAGGCCTCCTTCGTCAACCAGGGTCAGGCCCAGTTCCTCCATATCGCGAAAGTGGCGATAGAAAGAGGTGGGCGCGATACCCGCTTCGCGAGCGACTTCCCGCAGGCTGAGATTGGAGAAACTCCGATTGGCGCACAGTTGGCTGAATGCAGCATCGATCAATGTACGCCGGGTTTTTTCTTTTTGTTGAGCGCGAATACCCACGAAATCAGTCACCTTCAGCTTAACGAGGACAAATGATAACCCGAAGGCGCCTCAGGATCAGGTTTGTATCCTATTTTTTTACCATTGACCGTGAGGAAATCACCATAGAAAATGGCTAACAGCTGTTCGCTGAAAGGATGCAATGAGATGGCCAGACCCCCCATTATTTTCACCAATACCCTGCTGTTCTCCCTCTCCGGGATAGTGGCGTTGATTGTCGTGCCCTGGTACGGCGTGAGCCACGGTTACGATCTCTGGCAGTGGGCCAGTTTCCTGTTGTTGTTCTGCCTTAGTGGTCTCTCCATCACCGCAGGCTATCACCGGCTCTGGTCGCACAAGGCCTACAAGGCGCACCCCGCTTTGCAGTGGTTGTTTGCCATCGGCGGTGCGTTGGCGCTGCAGAATTCGGCCCTGCACTGGTCGGCCGATCACCGCCATCACCATCGTCATGTGGATGACAACGATAAAGACCCCTACAGCGCGGGGCGCGGCTTCTGGTATTCCCACATTGGCTGGATGCTGCGGGAGCATCAGGGAGATCGCTATGGCGATTACAATAATGTGCGTGACCTGCAGAACAACCCGGTGGTCGCGTTTCAGCACCGTCACTATCTGACGCTGGCGCTGGCGGCCAATCTGGGGCTGCCGCTGCTGCTCGGCCTATGGCACGGGGATATGCTCGGCATGTTGCTGTTGGCAGGCGTGCTGAGAATGGTGATGACTCACCACACCACCTTCTTCATCAATTCGCTGGCCCACATCTGGGGCAGTCAGCCCTATACCGACCGCAATACCGCTCGCGATAACGGCATCCTGGCTTTTTTCACCTTTGGCGAGGGGTACCACAACTTTCACCACCTGTTCGAGAATGACTACCGCAATGGCATTCACTGGTGGCAGTTCGATCCGACCAAGTGGTTGATCCGGCTCGCCTCCTGGTGCGGTCTGGCGGGAGATCTCAGATCTTCGCCGGAGGAGCGTATCGAACAAGCCCGGCTGCAGATGCAGCTGAAACGGGCACAAGCCAAGTTGCGCAAGCAGGAAGATCGCGAACTGTGGCAGGCGCTGCTGCAGGAGGAGTACGACAAGCTGAGCCAGCAGTTGCAACACTATTACGCTAGTCGCAAGCGGCTGCTGGAGCTGCGCAAGCGCAAGGCGCTGGCGCGCTATGACCGCCTCAAGCTGCAACTGGAGTACCGGGCCCTGCGTGACGGCTTTATCGCTGGTAAACGCAACTGGAGTCGCCTGCTGGCAGGCATTGCATGATGCCTTGCCGGGGTATCACACATACTAAAAGAGAAGACCGCCTGCTGGCGGTCTTCTCTTTGGTATGCATGTTTGAACGGGCTAGTTGGTTTGGCTCTGCTGTTGCTGCAACTGATCCAGTGCCTGCTGCTCCTGCTGGCTGAGACCCAGCTGTTCACAGGCCTGCTCAAAGCTGATCCCCAGATAGCGCATCATGATATCCAATAACGGGAGGGCTTAGTTGGCTTGGCTCTGCTGTTGCTGCAACTGATCCAGCGCCTGTTGCTCCTGCTGGCTAAGACCCAGCTGTTCGCAGGCCTGCTCAAAGCTGATCCCCAGATGGCACATCATGATATCGATGGCGGGCAGATAATTCTTCATAGCTTCTTCCATGGTGATCCTCCAGACCCGTCACTTATGCCCTGAACCACTCGGGGCGGCAATTAGACTTTAGGCTTAGTCTGTCCATTTGATCAGCACCCCTGCCACTGGGGTAGGGAATTTGTTACCCTGCACCATGATAAAAACGGTTGCCGTATGACTGCGAGCAACAGGTGAGGAGCAGGGCATGTTATTGAGTTTCTTGATCATCGCTTCAGGTTGGTGGCACATCCGTGCTGCCTACGGTTCAGACAGCCGCCAGTTCTATATCAGCAAGCCGCTGACCATGCTGCTTATCATTGCGTTGGCGTTCGGCTACCAGAGTTATGACCACGACGGTTCCCATGCCTGGATCCTGCTCGGCCTCTGCCTCTCGCTGGCGGGCGATGTGCTGCTGATGTTGCCAAGGGATCGCTTCATTCAGGGGTTGGCGGCATTTCTTGTCGCGCATCTCTGCTATATCGTCGGCTTTGCCCAGGGACCGCTGCTGCTCAATCTGGTGGATGGCTTGCTGCTGTTGCTGATTGCCGGCATGGTATTTGGCCTGCTGTGGGGCAAGCTGGGAGAGATGCGGATCCCGGTCTTTTGCTACATGCTGGTGATCATCGGCATGGCTTGGGTGGCCGCCGGTGCCTGGCACGCCTCTCTCACTGCCGGTTCGGCCGCCGCTTTGGTGGGGGCACTGATGTTCCTCTTCTCCGACAGCATGCTGGCGCTCGATCGCTTCCGCCGCCCCTTTCCCCACGCTCGAGCCTGGGTGATGAGCAGCTACTTTGCGGCGCAATTCCTGATTGCGGGGTCGCTGGCGGGATAACGCCATGCGGTTGAGTACAGGCAACAGATAACGAAAAACGGGCGCTTGCCCGTTTTTCGTTTTATTCCCGGCGGTTTTTCACGCCTCTAGCGGTTCGGCATCCGCTGCCCGTGGGGCGGGGGATTTGAGCAACAGCATCAGGCCGCTGGCGATCAGCAGGAAGATCCCCATGATGTAGAACACCTGGTTGTAGGCCATGATGGCCGCCTCCCGGTTGATGGTATTGGCCAGCATGGCGTGGGCTTGCTGCTGGGCAATCTCGGGGCCTGAACCCTGCGCCATCATGCTCTGGGCCAGTTGCAGCAGATAGCTCTGCCCCTCGACACTGCTGGCGGCCAGAGTGCTGCCAATCTGCAGCACATGGGTGCGGGTATCGTTGTCGAGCAGGGTCGCGATGATGGCGATACCGAACGCACCACCGAGGTTGCGCAGCACGTTGAGCAGAGTCGAGGAGGAGGGGATCTCGTCGTGGCTCAGGCTGGCGGTGGCGACCAGGGAGAGCGGCACCATGATGAAGGGCTGCCCCAGCGCCCGCACGATAAGCGACTGAATGAGCTGCGGCCCGGCGTAGTCGGCACTCATGTTGACGTTCATAAAGCAGCTGACTGCGAAGATCAGGAAGCCGAAGCTCACCAGATAGCGCGGGTCTATCTTGTGGGTCAGCTTGGGCACCAGCGGTAGCACCAGCAGTTGCGGCAGCCCCATCCACATAAGGACTTCGCCGATCTCCAGCGCGTTGTAGTTGTGGATCTGGGTCATGTAGAGCGGCAACACATAGATAGATCCCATCAGCGCCATGCCGAGGATCAGATAGGCGAAGCAGGCGAGTGCGAAGCGCGGGTTGTGCAGCAGCCGCAGATTGACCAGCGGGTGACGGCGGATCAGCTGGCTGATGACAAAGAACACCAGCGCCACCGCCGAGATGACCGCCAGTCGCACGATGAAGCTTGAGCCGAACCAGTCCTCCCGGTTGCCCTCTTCCAGTACCACCTCCAGCAAGCCGAGGCCGAGCGCCATGGTGACAATCCCGATGAGGTCTACCCGCTTGATCACGGCCCAGTCCACCGGTTTTTTATCCAGCCCGTGGGCCAGCATGGCCATCACCAGCAGTCCCGGCGGCACGTTGAGATAGAAGATGTAGTGCCACGACATCTGCTCGGTGAGCCAGCCGCCGAGGGTTGGGCCGATGGCGGGGGCGAAGGTGGCGCAGAGGCCAAACAGCGCCATGCCGGTGGCCCGCTTCTGGAGCGGCAACAGGGTGACGATGAGGGAGAAGGCCATCGGGATCAGCGCCCCGCCAGTGAAGCCTTGCAGCGCTCGGAAGACGATCATGCTGGTGAGGTTCCAGCTGAACGAGCAGAGCACGGAGGCGGCGATAAAGGCGCCGGTGGTCCAGAGCAGGTAGCGGCGCACGCTCAGCCCTCGGCTCAGCCAGCCACTCAGGGGGATGGCGATCATCTCCGCCACCAGATAGGAGGTGGAGATCCAGGAGCTTTCGCTCAGGGTGGCCGACAGGGCCCCCTGAATATCCTTCAGTGAGGCATTGGTGATCTGGATATCGAGGATGGCCATGAAGGCGCCGATAAGCCCCCCCATGACCGCGATCCAGTTGCGACGTGGAATGGGTTCCATCAGTTGGCAGCCACCACGGGATCAGGAGTGCGGGTATCCACGATCACTTCGGTGGAGAGACCCGGCAGCAGCTTGCCTGCCAGCGGGCCCGGCTCGGGGATGCGGATCTTGACCGGTACCCGTTGCACAATTTTGGTGAAGTTGCCGGTGGCATTCTCCGGTGGCAGCAGGGCGAACTTGGCGCCGGTCGCCGGGGCCAAGCTGTCGATGATCCCCTCGACCGGTTGATCCGGGTAGGCATCGAGTACCACTTCGACCTTCTGGCCCGGCTGCATATGGGCGAGCTGGGTCTCCTTGAAGTTGGCCTCGACCCACACCTGCTGCAGCGGCACCAGGCTGGCGACCTGCATACCGGACTGGACGTAGAGGCCTTCCCGCAGGCTGCGCTTGCCGATGATGCCATCGGCCGGTGCCCGCAGCTCGGTGTAGCCGAGCTCCAGCTTGGCCTGCTCCAGTTGTGCTTCGCTCAACGCCAGCTTGGCCAAGTTCTGTTTGCGCTCGGCATCCAGTACCAGCAGTCGCTCACGGGCCGCTTGCAGGGCGGCTTGGGCCTCCCGGGCTTGCGCCTGATTGACCTGCAGTCCGGCACGCACCTCGTCCAGACTGTCTTGCGAGCTGTAGTGGCGCTGGTTGAGCTGACTGATCCGGTTGACCTGCTGGCTGGCACGCAGCTGTTCGGCATTGGCGGAGGCGACCTTGGCCTCGGCCTGCTGGATCAGGCTCAGTTGTTGGGTGCGGGTGGCGGCCAGATTTTCGGCCGTCGCCTGATTGAGGCGCAGGTCGGCTTCGGCCTCCGCGACCCTGGTTTTGTATTCGCGATCATCGAGCCGGGCGATCAGTTGGCCCGCTTTGACTGGCTGGTTGTCGGTGACCAGCACTTCGCGGATATAGCCGGGCAGTTTGGAGCTGATCCCGGTCACTTCACTTTGCAGATAGGCGTTGTCGGTGCTTTCAAAATAGCGGCCGTGAAGATACCAGTAACCGGCGAACAGCAGACCGAGCAGCGCCAATATCATGGCTGCCAGCAGGGGAATTTTTTTGTGTTGACTCATTTTTGTGATTCCTGAACTTAAGGGGCGCAGGCTAACACTGGTCAACTGTTTCGATTAGTATTGGTTCACGAGATATACAGTTTCACTGGTGCAACAATGGATCTCAATGCCGCGTTAATTCTGGTGCGTATCGTCGACAAGGGCTCGTTTACGGGGGCCGCCCGCGAGCTGGGGATGACCAAGGCGATGGTCAGCCGCCGCATCGCCGAGCTTGAACAGCGGCTCGGAGTGCGTCTGCTCTATCGCTCCACCCGTCAGCTCACTTTGACCGAGGAGGGGGAGAAGTACTACCTGCACTGCAGCAAGGCGGTCGATGCCCTGACCGAAGCCGAGCTGATGCTGAGCGCCAGCCAGCAGGAGGTAACCGGCACCCTCAAACTGGCGGTGCCCATCGAAACGGGGCAACTGGTGGTCGGGCGCTTGGTCGCCAAGTTTTTGCAGGCCTATCCCGCCCTGCAGGTGGAGCTGGAGCTGACCAACCGGGTGGTGGATCCCATCAGCGAAGGGCTGGATGCGGTGGTGCGGATTGGCGACATGAGCGACTCCAATCTGGCGGCGCGCCGACTCTGGAGCACCGGAAGGCTGCTCTGTGCCAGCCCGGACTATCTTGCCCGCAGCCCGGTCATCGAGCGGCCGGAGGATCTGGCCAACCACGAGCGGGTGACGGTGAGCAGCGGGTTTCTCGCCTCTCACTGGTGCTTCGAGCTGGATGGCAGAGAGGTGCTGGTTGACCCCCCATCCCGTTTTCGGGTCAATAATATTACCTGTGCCCGGGAGGCTGCGAAGGCGGGGCTGGGGTTGGCTTCGTTACCCGCTATGCTCTGTCAGGATGAGCTGGCCAGCGGCGAATTGGTGATCCTGCTGCCAGAGTGGCAGCAACCCAGGGTGCCGATTTATTTGCTGTTTCCGGAGCGGCAACTGATGCCGCGCAAGTTGCGGGCATTCATCGATTTCATGATTGAGAACGGCGCCGAGTTTGGCATCGACAAGTTGTTGTAAGGGGGAGCTATGGATAACTGGATCAATCTCTATCGCGCCTCACACACCCTGGAGGCGCACGCGTTGAAAGGGGCGCTGGAGGCGGAAGGGGTGCTGGTGCGCCTCAATGGCGAGGGGCTGTCTGGCGCCCTTGGCGAACTGCCGGTCGACATGTTGCAGGTGACTCTGATGGTGCTGGCCGAGGATCGCAGCAAGGCAGGAAGGGTCATCGAGCGTTACCAGCAGCGCCAGGGTAACGGCTGGCTGTGCGGCCAGTGCGGGGAGGAGAACGGCGCCAACTTCGACGTCTGCTGGCGCTGTCACCACGATCCCCACGACAGCTGATCTCTCTTCCGCTAGCGCGGCGGGAACTCGATATCTTCCCCTGCGCTGGCATCGTGATAGGTCGCCAGATCCAGCTCGTTTTCGCTGCGGGCGATCAGCACCGACACCAGAATATCCCCCGATACGTTGACCGTGGTGCGCGCCATGTCGAGGATCCGGTCAATGCCTGCAATCAGTGCCACCCCTTCCAGCGGCAAGCCCACCGCCGTCAGGGTCAGGGTCAGCAGCATCAGCCCGGTGCCCGGGGTGCCTGCGGTGCCGATACTTGCCAGGGTGGCGATGCTGATGATGGTCAGGTAATCGACCATGTGCAGATCCACACCGAATGCCTGAGCCACGAACAGCGCAGTCACTCCCTGATAGAGGGCTGTGCCATCCATGTTGATGGTGGCGCCGATGGGCAGCACCTTGGCTGTGATGGCGGGGGAGACTCCCAGCCGCTTCTCGGCGCAGGCTAGACTGATGGGCAGGGTGGAGTTGCTGGAGCTGCTGGTGAAGGCCACCGCCTGAGCATCGACGATGCTCTTGAAGTAGTGCAGCGGATTGAGCCGTGCCAGCAGGAGCAGCAGGGTGCTATAGACCCCGAGCACGTGCAGCAGGCAGCCGAGGTAGACGGCGCCGATCACCTTGAGCAGCGGTAGCAGCAGATCGAGACCGTACTTGCCGGTCATCCAGGCCATCAGGGCGCAGACACCATAAGGGGCGAGCGCCATCACCATCTGGGTCAGCTTGAACATCCCCTCGGCCAGCGAGGTGAAGAAGAGGATGGCGGGGCGGCCACGGCGACCGCTGGCATTGAGGGCCACCGCCAGCGCCACCGCAAAGACGATCACTTGCAGGATCTTGCCATCCACCATCGCCTGTACCGGGTTGCTCGGCACCAGATGGCTCAGCACGCTGGCCAGGGTGGGTGGTTCCGACATACCGACCCGCTCATAGGGGCCCATGTCGGCACCCATGCCGGGTTCCAGCAGCCAGCCCATCATCAGGCCGATGCAGATGGCGATGGCGGTCGAGCAGAAGTAGAGGCAGATCGCCTTGCTGCCGATGCGATCGAGGGCCTTGCCCTTGAGCAGCGAGGTGAGGCCGGCGATGACCGAACAGAAAATGAGGGGCACCATCAGCATCTGGATGGTGTTGACGAACAGGACGCCAAGGGGCTTGAGCAGCAGGGCTTGCTCTTCAAAGCCGACGCCCAGACCCACCCCTGTCAGCATGCCGATCAGGGTCTTGAGCCAGAGTGGTCGGCGGGTCCAGATCTGCCAGGGCTTGAGAGCCTCTCCATGGAACAGCATGACGCCAATATCCTTATACATTGTCTGCGATGGCCAAAAAGGGGCGCCAGTGTAGCGATCCCTGACGCGGGTTGCCACATTATCGACAAAGCGGTGGCGGTGACCACTCCCCTGACCAGGTAATGCGCAATTTATTGGCCTATATCAAGATCCCTCCGGGCGGGGAGATATTTAATTGGCATTAAATATGTTTATTATTGAGGTGAGAGATGTCGCAATCGGTTCATGGTCACGAAGTGATGGAGATGATGTTGGCACAAGGGGGGCAATTTACCCGTGCCAGCCTGAAACAGGCGATGGCCGAGCGGTTCGGTGCCGAGGCCCGTTTTCATACCTGCAGCGCCAGCGAGATGGATGCGGAAGCGCTGATCGACTTTCTGGCTGCTCGCGGCAAATTCATCGACTCGGCCGAGGGTTTCCAGACCCGTGCCGACAAGATCTGCAACCACGGTTAATCCCGCTGCGAGCGCATCATGGCGCTCGCTCAATTCTTCGCCCTTTGCTATATTTCGCCCCCTCTCTTTTCCCTATTCAGGGCGTAGCCCGGGCGTTGTATGGATACTTTCTCTGCCGCAGTCATGCTGTTTCTGATCATGGACCCGCTGGGCAACCTGCCGGTCTTCCTCTCTATACTGCGTCATATCGATCCCAAGCGACGCCGCAAGGTGATGGTGCGCGAGCTGCTCTTCTCGCTGGCCATCATGATGCTGTTCCTGTTCGTCGGTCAGCAGATCCTCGGTTTCCTCAACCTGCGGCAGGAGGCGGTCAGCATTGCGGGGGGCATCATCCTGTTCCTGATCGCCATCAAGATGATCTTCCCGAGTGAGGGGGGCGTGACCGGGCTGGCGGCGGGCGAGGAGCCCTTCCTGGTGCCGATGGCGATCCCGATGATCGCCGGTCCTTCTATCCTGGCTTCTTTGATGCTGCTGGCCAATCAGGAGCCGACCCGGATGGTGGACTGGTCGCTGGCACTCTTTATGGCCTGGGCTGCCAGCGCGGTGATCCTGATGTTCTACGAGGTATTCAACAAGCTGCTGGGTGAGCGGGGACTCACTGCGGTGGAGCGGTTGATGGGTATGCTGTTGGTGATGATCTCGGTCCAGATGCTGCTGGACGGGGTACATCACTATCTGGCAGTGACCGGCCAAGGCTGAGCGGTTTACATCTTGAAGTGAATGAAACGGGGCTACGCAGAGCCCCGTTCTTTTCTTCCTGCCGAGAGGGCGTGTCGTCACTCGTGAGTGGTCGCTGCGGGTTCCAGTTTGCTCATGATGAGGGAGAGCAGCAATTCCCGCAGCCAGCGGTGGCCCGGATCCTCGCTGTGACGCTGATGCCAGATGAGCAGATGGGAGATGCTGTCCAACCCGATGGGCAGCGGCAGCTGCAACAGCGGATAGACCTGGGTAGCGTGGCGAGCGTAGAGCCTGGAGAGGGTCACTATCATGTCGGAGTGCATCCCCATCCGCAGCGCCGCCTCGAAGGAGGGCACGGTTGCCTCGATACGCCGGTAGAGATCCTGCTCCGCCAGCTTGTGATCCAGCATCCAGCGGTCTCGCCCCTCGCAGTAAGTCTGCACATGGGGATAGCTGAGGTAGTGCTCCAGATTCCAGTTGGGCTCCCGCAGCGCGGGGTGGTGCTGCTGCACCAGACAGGTGAGATCATCGACCGCCAGCACTCGCTGACAGATGCTGTCGGGCAGGGTATCGAGCCGATAATCGGAGCTGATGCAGTTCTCCCGCACCGCGAAGGCGATGTCCACCTGTCCCTGACTCATCTCGGTCAGGCTGTTCTCGGTCCACTCCTCGTAACGCAAGCGGATCCTTGGTGCCTGCCGCTTCAACTCGCTCAGGTAGAGCGGGGCAAACAGGGTGAAGGCGCTGTCCATGCTGGCGATGACGAACTCTCGCTCCGAGCTGGCGGGGTCGAACTCGGGCGGCTGGATCAGGTTATCCAGCGACAGCAGGATGGGTTGCAACTGCTGTTGCAGCGCAAGGGCGCGGCCGGTGGGTTCCAGCCCGTAGGCGGAGCGGATGAAGAGGGGATCATTGAAGGTATCGCGCAGACGGCCGAGGGCTTTGCTGACGGCGGACTGGCTCAGATGAAGGCGGCGTGCCGCCTTGCTGCCGTTGCGCTCCTCCAGCAGTACCTGCAGGATAATCAGCAAATTGAGGTCGATGCGACCCAGTTGTTCCAGCAGCATGATATGAATCCTCTTCAATTCTAAGATGAATTTATACCATTTGTTTTCATATCTTGGCGATCTTATCCTCGAATGGTCTCAGGTTCGCATGAACCACTGGTACAGGATGTAGCGGTTGAGGGGACATGTAGCACAATCAATATGGCGACCTCAGGGTCGCCCTATTTTTTGGCTATGATTTATTTGCTCACTTGCACCTGCCTTGATTTTGCCCAACAATCCCTGCGCTCTATTTTGATACAAGTAACAGATATCTCTTTGTGAGGGAGTATCCCTATGGGACTCGGTGGAATTCATATCTGGCATATGTTGATCCTCTTGCTGGTCGTTGTGCTGGTCTTCGGCAGCAAGCGTCTTGCCAGTGCAGGTGAGGATCTGGGTACTGCCATCAAAGATTTTCGCAAGGCGATGCGTGACGACGCAAATCATCCGAAATAAGCAGTAGGAGTAGAAAATGTCTGTAGACGAGAAAGTTGAACTGAACGAAACCTGTGACAGCTGTGGCTGTTTTGCCGAGATCGGCACCATCATCGGCGAAGGCGATGATGTGATGGAGCTGGTTATTGAAGCCGCGGCCGAGGCGGATGCCCGCGCCAAGCTGGCTGCCTATGAAGCACTGGCCAAACAGGTCACCGCCGAAGCTCAAGTGAGCAGCGAACTGACCCAGGGCGCCAACGGCGTGATCCTGAAAGCCCGCCTGCAATTCACCTGCACCGCCGAAAAACTGATTTTCGAAATGCGGGCCCGCTCTATCTGAGTTGTCTGATAACGCGGCAGGTTTGCCTGCCGTGTTGACCCTTCTGCTGTGGGTCGGCGTTCTATAGTTACTCTATCCCACAGACGTTTTGCCCGGCGCGAGTCGGCCAACAGAAGGCGTAAATATCATGACGCAGCGATGGATCTCTGCCCCCAATCCCACCCTCTATCGTGATCCGTGCTGCCAACAGGCAGCAGGCGTGACCTCAGCACAGGGGCAGCCATCGTGATGCGACGCTGGATTTGGGCTCTGCTGGCCCTCTGCTGTTTTTCCCTGCTGGCGGCTGAGCTCAAGCCGGTGCGTTTGCCCCAACCCGGGGACCTCGAAAGCATTCTGCAAAAGCGCGAACTCAGGGCTCTGGTGGTCTATGAGCGTGGTTTCTATTTTCTCGATCGCGGCTCCCAGTACGGCATTCTGGTCAATCAGCTGCAAGGATTCGAGCGCTGGCTGAACAACATCTATCTTGCCAAAGAGAAGGTCAAACTCAAGGTGGTCTACATCCCGGTGCGCCAGGACAAGCTGCTGGACTATCTGGCCGAGGGGCGCGGCGATCTGGTGGCGGCGACCATGACGGTGACCCCGACCCGGCGTGAACAGGTGGCCTTCTCCCGGCCGCTCATCTCCTCCATCGAGGAGTGGGTGGTGAGCCAGAACAGCTTGCCCGCCTTCAACCGCATTACCCAGCTCTCCGGCAGGCGGGTCTGGGTGCGCGCCAGCTCCAGCTACTACGAGAGTTTGCGTCAGCTCAACTGGCTGTTTCGTGAGTTGGGGCTGCCCCCCGTCTATATCGAGACGGTGCCCGAATATCTACAGGATGGCGATCTGCTGGAGATGGTGGCTGCAGGCATTATTCCTCTGACGGTGACCGACAGCTACAAGGGGCGGATCTGGCTGGGTGGCATGATCTCCGGTCTCAAGGCTCACAAGTTGATCCCCCTGCGCAGCAACGGCACCAGTGGCTGGGCGCTGCGCAAGAACAGCCCCGAGCTGCTCAAGGCGGTCAATGGCTATCTGGCGAGCGTCAGCCGCAACAGCCTCTACAGCGACATGACTCTGCGCCGGTTGCTGGTTCACAGCGATCAGATGAGCAATATCCTGGCGCCGGATCCCATGGGGCGACTGGCGACCATTCGCAAGGTGCTGGAGAAGTACGCTAATCAATACGATCTCGACTGGCTGATGCTGGCGGCGCTCGGTTACAAGGAGTCCGGCCTCAATCCCAAGGCGCGTTCGCACAAGGGGGCCGTGGGCATCATGCAACTGCTGCCTAGCACGGGGCGGGAGGTCGGCATCAACGGCGTCAGACTGACCACCCTTGAGGGCAATGTGGAAGCCGCCTGCCGCTACATGCGGTTGATCCTCGATACCTACTTCAATGATCCCGAGCTGGATCGGCTCAACCGTCACCTGTTTGCCCTCGCCGCCTACAACGCCGGGCCGAACCGGGTGCAGGCGCTGCGAGGCAAGGCGGAGAAGCAGGGGCTCGATCCTAACGTCTGGTTCGGCAACGTGGATCAACTGGTGGCCAACGAAGTCGGGCAGGGGCCGATCAACTATGTTGGCACCATCTACAAGTACTACGTGGCCTATCGTTTCAGCCTGCCCCAGATCGAGGGCAAGGCTGCCGCTATCGAAGCGGCTCAGCCCTGAGCCGGTTGACTAGCAGGGTCGCCTGCACGGTCGGCAGTTGCCAGCCACCGTCCCTGTGTTGCAGGAACCAGTGGGCGGGGCCGGTGGCCGGGATGAGATCTGGCTGGCTGAGCTGGCCCAGATAGCGCAACATCGGGGTATCATGCAGTTCCATCAGCAACTCCTTTTGAATATGTGAAGAGGCTCGCCAGCGTTATGACACCCGGCCATGACAGCAGGATGACACCATGATCCCCGGATCCTTTGCCCTGATCGACGATCCCCAGCTGGCGCTGAAGGTGCGTTGTCAATGGATCCGCCATGCCCGCGAGCGGATCCAGGCGCAGTACTACAGCTGGGAGGAGGACAGCAGCGGCAAGTTGCTGCTGAGCGAGCTGCTTCACGCCGCTCGGCGCGGCGTCAAGGTGCAGCTGCTGGTGGATGATCTCTATGCCGGTGACAACCGCTTTCTGGAGATGGTGGCTCACTACCCGGGGATCGAGGTGCGGCTGTTCAACCCCTTCTGGCTGCGTGGCTGGCGCCCGCTGGCACTGCTGCTGGAGGGGTTGTTCAGCTTTCGCCGCATCAACCACCGGATGCACAACAAACTGCTGCTGGTGGATGGCAAGCTGGCGCTGATCGGCGGGCGCAACATCGGCGATCGTTACTTCGGTCTGGAGCCGCAGGCTCCCTTCGTGGATCTCGATCTCGCCTGTCAGGGGGGGCTGTGCCAGCAGATGGCGCAGGGGTTCGAGCAGTTCTGGCGCAGCCGCTGGAGTCACCCCATCCGCCATCTGCTGCGCCGCAAGCTGCTGCCCGCCGAAATAGAGGTGGTCAACGACTTCCTGTTCACCATGACGGATCCGACGGTGGCGACGGTCTACGATCTGCCCGCGGAACTGTTCGACGAAAGCGATGTGCCGCTGCAATGGCATGAGGGTCGTGCCGAGGTGTGGTTCGATCGTCCCGGCAAGGGGCTTATCTCCCGCCCCACCACCGCTCGCCAGCTGTGGCGCCAGCTGGCTGACAATCCCGGCTCGCTGGGGTTGGTGACCCCTTACCTCATCCTGACCCGCGGGTTTCGGCATCGTCTGGCGCGGCTGCGCCAGCAGGGTGTTGCCATCGATATTCTCACCAACTCGCTGGCCAGTACCGATGTGCCGCTGGTCTATGGCGCCTACCAACGCTATCTCGGCTGGTTGCTGCGTCGCGGGATCCGGGTCGCCGAGTTTGATCATGGCCACGGCAGCCTGCACGCCAAGCTGATCCTGCTGGGGGAGGCGCGGGCGCTGTTTGGCAGCCTCAACCTTGATCCCCGCTCGCTGTTTCTCAATACCGAGCTGATGCTGCATCTGCACTGCCCGCCGATCTGCGAGGCGCTGCGAATGTGGCTGGCTCGCTGGCAGGTGCAGGCCGGTGGATTGCCGCGCAAACCCGAGGGGTGGTCAAGGCGGCTGATAGCCCGCCTGAGCGACTGGTTGCCACTGCGCCGTTGGCTGTGAGGCGGCCATTTTTTGTGCGAGATCTCGCAAAGCCTTGTAAGTCATTGCTGATGACCTTTGCGGGTTAATAACTATGATTGAATCTATCTAGCTGTTTTATAACAATTTAGTGGTGATGATAAGGCTGTTTTTTGTACTTCAATGTGAATGGAATGGGCATAAAAACGTTTTTTATTTTGTTTTTATGCGTAATATTTCAGTTGCAAGGACAAACACGGTGGCTTGTCTGCCGTGTGGACGAAGGTTGTAACGGGTAGCTGGCCGGTTGCATCGCTGCAATTGGCGCGCACTTCAGATGGGTCGCGAACTATCGGAAAGTGAAACAGAAGCTCGGCGTGGCCGGACTCCAATATGGAACATGCTATTTGCGAGGGGGTGACATGGACATGTCACCCCACTTTTTTGGTTCTTTGGCGAGTCTCGAGCCAATGAACATTGGCCGCCAGGGGGGCTGGTAAATAGCCTGACACGATATGGGCCACTCTCGACCGCATTAAATCTCGGCAGACCAGGCGAATGTAAAAAGGCCCCCTTGCATTAGCGAGGGGGCCTTTTTATCGGCCAGCGATCAGGGAGCTATCAGCCCTTGATGCGCTCGATGTGGCCACCCAGACCTTGCAGCTTCTGCTCGATGTTCTCGTAGCCACGGTCGATGTGGTAGATGCGATCGACGATGGTGGAACCTTCAGCCACGAAGCCGGCCAGCACCAGACTGGCAGAGGCGCGCAGATCGGTCGCCATCACCTGGGCACCCTTGAGCTGGGCGGTATCGCGGCAGATGGCCACGTTACCCTGCAACTCGATGTCGGCGCCCATCCGTACCAGCTCGGGAACGTGCATGAAGCGGTTCTCGAAGATGGTCTCGGTGATCATGCCGGTACCTTGGGCCACCGCGTTCAGTACGGTGAACTGGGCTTGCATGTCGGTCGGGAAGGCCGGGTAGGGGGCAGTCTTGATGGTGACCGGCTTGAGGGTGCGGCCAGTCATGTCGAGGGTAATCCAGTCTTCACCCTTCTCAATCAGGGCGCCAGCCTCTTCCAGCTTGACCAGTACCGCTTCCAGCAGGGTAGGGTCGGTGTTACGGCAGGTGATCTTGCCGCCGGTAACCGCTGCGCCCACCAGGAAGGTACCGGTTTCGATACGGTCAGGCTGGACGCTGTAGCTGCCGCCGTGCAGACGCTCGACGCCGTCGATGATCAGGGTGTCGGTGCCTGCACCCTGGATCTTGGCGCCCAGCGCGTTGAGGAAGTGGGCCAGATCGACCACTTCCGGCTCGCGCGCGGCGTTTTCGATCACGGTACGGCCTTCAGCCAGGGTGGCGGCCATCATCAGGTTTTCGGTACCGGTGACGGAGACCATGTCCATCAGGATATGGGCACCCTTCAGGCGACCGTCAACGCGGGCCTTGATGTAGCCATCCTCGATGGTGATCTTGGCGCCCATCAGCTCCAGACCGTGGACGTGCAGGTTGACCGGACGGGCACCGATAGCGCAACCGCCTGGCAGGGAGACGTCAGCTGCGCCGAAACGGGCAGCCAGCGGACCCAGCGCCAGAATGGAGGCGCGCATGGTCTTCACCAGCTCGTAGGGAGCGACATGGTTGTTCACCGCACCGGTCAGCACGGTGACGTTGCCGTTGACCTTGGTGGTCGCGCCCAGCATCTCCAGCAGCTTGATGGTGGTGCCCACATCTTTCAGTCGCGGCACGTTGGAGAGGTGTACCTCTTCATCACAAAGCAGGGTCGCGAACAGGATCGGCAGCGCGGCGTTTTTGGCGCCGGAGATGGTCACTTCGCCGTTGAGAGTACAACGACCATCGATTTTGAATTTGTCCATTTTTACTTCGTTACCAAATCAGGAGGGCAATAGGAATTTACGTTCGCGTTTCCACTCGGCGTCGGTGAACGCCTTGATGGAGAGGGCGTGAATGGCGTTGCTGGCGATCTTGTCCATCAGCGGGGCATAGATGGCCTGCTGCTTCTTGACCCGGCTCATGCCGTCAAACATGTCACCGACGGCGATCACTTGGTAGTGACTACCGTCCCCTTTGACATGGACTTCGGACAATGGCAGAGCCTCAAGGAGTATCGCTTCAATTTCAGAGACTTGCATTAT
>NZ_JAAKNE010000094.1:0-17707 GCF_049170755.1 Aeromonas sp. 604176 | reverse complement strand
CCGAGATCCATCGACGCCTCGATGAGGCTCTGGTTGGTGCGGCGAAAACGGGCCAGCGCATTGTTGTAGACCACCACCACACAGAAGGTGGCGTGGCCGATAACGATGGTCCAGAAGCTGAACGGGATCTCCATCAAGCCGTAGGCGGAGCGCAGCGCGATACCGGTGACGATGCCGGGCAGCGCGATGGGCAGCACCAGCAAGAGCGACACCACCTCCTGACCGAAGAAGCGGCTGCGGGCAATGGCCCCTGCCGCCAAGGTACCGAGGATCATGGCTGCCAGCGTCGCCAGCCCCGCTACCTCCAGTGACAGCTGGATAGCACGCCACACATCGGGACGATTGAGGGTCACCTCGAACCACTTGAGGGTGAGCCCGGGGGGCGGAAACTGGTAACTCTTGCTCTCGCTGGTGAAGGCGTAGAGGAAGATAAACAGAATGGGAAAGTGCAGGAACAAGAGTCCACCGATGGAGGCGTACTTGAGCAGGCCCGAAGGGCGCTCTCCCTGACGGCTCACTAAGCTAGCTGACATGACGGCCTCCTTGCTGCCGGTTCAAAGCGATAGAGTCAAAGCGCATCAAAGGCTCCTAACCGTTTCGCAATCGCCAGATAGATGGCGATGATAAGGATCGGCACCAGCGAGAAGGCGGCGGCAAAGGGCAGATTGCCCGCCGTTCCCTGCTGCATGTAGACCACCTGACCGATATACATGGTCGAGTTGCCGATGATGCCGGGGATGATGTAATCACCTAGGGTCAGCGAAAAGGTGAAAATGGAGCCCGCCACCACACCGGGCAACGCCAGCGGCAGGATCAGGTTGCGAAAGGTCTGGGCGGGTGTTGCCCCCAGATCGCTGCTCGCCTCCAGCAGGGATCGCGGAATACGCTCCACCGCCGCCTGAATGGGCAGGATCATGAAGGGCAGCCAGACATAGACGAACACGATAAAGGTGCCGAGCCGCGAGAAGGAGAGCGACGGGCCCCCTATCACCGGCAAGGAGAGGATGGCATCGAGCAGCCACTCCAGCCCTATGCTGTCGGCCAGCCAGCTTACTACCCCCTCCTTGGCCAAAATCAGCTTCCAGGCGTAGACCCGCACCAGATAGCTGGACCAGAGCGGCAGCATGATCCCCACATAGAACAGCGCCCGGGTCTTGCCACTGGTGTAGCGTGCCATGTAGTAGGCAACCGGAAAACCGAGCAGGGCGCAGGCCAGGGTCACCAGCAGCGACATGCCGACGGTGCGGCCGATCACATCCAGATTCTCCGGCCGTAGCAGGGCGACGAAGTTTTGCAGCCCCAGCTCGTGGCGCACCTGACCGCTGAACTCGTCCAGCCCGAACAGGGAGTTGGAGAGCAACATCAGCAAGGAGCCGACATAGATGATGCCAAGCCACAGCAGCGGCGGCCCCAGCAGGATCGCCAGCAGCAGGCCGGGCCGCCCATAGAGCAGGGTCGAGAGGCGCCGTAGCGGCCTGAAACGGGCTGGTTCGGGCTGATGGTTCATGGCAAGACTCGCACTGTGAGGGGCACTCATGGCTGCGCCCCCTGATGGGCGCCGCTCAGGCGATGGATGGCCTGCTCCGGCCAGCTGAGGCTGACCCTGCTGCCACGGGCCAGACGGGCCTGCCCCTCATTGGGGTGGTTGACGATGATCTCGAGCTGCTCCCCGAGATCAACCCGATAACGGACGAAGGGACCCAGATACTCCACCTCGCGGATCTCCCCCGACCAGCCCGGCGCGCCCGCCTCACCGAGCCGGATCCGCTCCGGGCGCACCATCATCTGGCTGCCGTCACCGCACAGCCGTCTGGCCTGCTCCCCTTCGAACAGATTGACGGTACCGACGAAGCGGGCTACAAACGGCGTCGCCGGAGCGTCGTAGATGGTATCGGGCGCAGCGATCTGCTCGATCTTGCCCTGACTGAAGATGCAGATCCGGTCGCTCATGGAGAGCGCCTCCTGCTGATCGTGGGTGACGAAGATAAAGGTGATGCCCAACTGGCGTTGCAACGCCTTTAGCTCAAGCTGCATCTGCTCGCGCAACTTGAGATCGAGGGCCCCCAGCGGCTCGTCCAGCAGCAGGATGCGTGGCTGGTTGATAAGCGCCCGGGCGATGGCGATGCGCTGGCGCTGGCCGCCGGAGAGCTGGCTTGGGCGGCGCTTGCCGACCCCGGGCAGTCGCACCAGTTCCAGCATCTCGTCCACCTTGCGGTAACGCTCCGCCTTGGCGACCCCCTTGAGCATCAGGCCATAGCCGATGTTGTCGCGCACATCCATGTTGGGAAACAGGGCATAGTCCTGAAACACGGTGTTGAGGTTGCGATCATAGGGCGGCACGGTGGAGCAGGGTTCGCCAAACAGGCGGATCTCCCCGTCGCTCGGGTACTCGAAGCCCGCGATCATCCGCAGGCAAGTGGTCTTGCCGGAACCGCTCGGCCCCAGCAGGGTAAAGAATTCCCCGGAGGGGATCTGGAAAGAGATGTCATCGACCGCCTTCACCTCGCCATAGTGGCGGCTGACCCGGTCAAATTGTACGGCGTTCATGGGGCGTCCTTGTCTGTGCTGGGATGGGCCGGACTCCTGTCCGGCCCGCTTGATTATCCGCTCTCGGCAGTCGTGCAGAGGAGGCGCAGCTCCCCTGCCGTTGGCAAGGTGGCAGCGGTTCCGACCACCTTGCTCACGCCGCCTTAGCGACCGCCCAGAATGGCGATATAGTCGGAGACCCAGCGGTAATAGGGCACGCAAGTTCCCTGGCTCTTGCACTGGGAGACCGGAGTGCGCCAGAAGCGAACCCGATCGAAGTTGTCGATACCGTTGGTTTTGCACCCGGTCGGGCCCAGCAGGGCATTGCCCTCGCAGGCGGCAGGCACCACAGGCACCGAGCCAAACCAGGCGGCGAGATCCCCCTGCAGCTTGTTGCTCAGGGAGTGCTCCAGCCACTTGTAAGCGCAGGTGAGGTTCTTGGCATCGCTGTGCACCATGCTGGTATCGGCCCAACCAGTCACTCCCTCTTTCGGCACAGTGGTGGCGATGGGTTGCTTGTCGGCGATCAGGGTATTGGCCTGGAACGGCCAGGAGCCTGACGCAACCACTCCTTCATTCTTGAAGTCATCGATCTGGACGAAGGCATCATGCCAGTAGCGTCCCACCAGCTGGCGCTGCTTGCGCAGCAGATCGAGGGAGGCCTTGTACTGATCCTCGTTCAGCTCGTAAGGATCCTTGATGCCCAGGGCAGGCTGATGGGTCATCAGATAGAGGGCGGCATCGGCGATGTGGATCGGGCCGTCAAAGGCCTGCACCCGCCCCTTGTTAGACTTGCCATCCGCCAGGGTCTGTTCCTCGAATACCACGTTCCAGGAGTCCGGTGCCTTGGGGAACACCTTGGTGTTGTACATCAGGATATTGCCACCCCACTGGTAGGGCACGCCGTAGTGCTTGCCATCCACAGTGTGCCAGGGGGCATTTTGCAGCCGGGGATCAATCTTGCTGTAGCTCGGGATGAGTGCCAGATTGAGCGCCTGCACCTTGCCACCGGCAATCAGACGCAGACTGGCATCGCCGGAGGCGGTCACCAGATCGAAGCCCCCCTCGTTCATCAACGCCACCATCTCGTCCGAGGTGGCCGCCGTCTTGACGCTCACCTTGCAGCCGGTCTCTTTCTCGAATCCGGTCACCCAGTCGTAGTTCTTGTCGGTCTCGCCACGCTCAACGTAGCCAGCCCAGGCCACGATATTGAGCTGGCCTTCACCCTTGCCGAGCTCGGTCGGGGCAGCCTGGGTCTGGCCTGCCAGCAGCGCCGGCACAAGAGCCAGCATCAGAGGGGTCAATTTCATCATGCACTCCTTGCATTGTGTTGACTTGCATCAGGTGAAGGAACGCCACCATGGGCGTTAACATCCTGTTAACCAGCAATGAGCTTAGGGGAGTGGCAATACGATGAATATTTTAATTTTTGGTGGCTCAGGTATCAGATAAATCGATATCGAGTGCAGATGAATCTGATTTTTGGTGGCTACCCCGCAAGAGATGGCTAGCGAGGGAGCGCCTGACGAGCTCTCAATCGGCTCTGATCCCGTGCGATATCGATAAATTCCCGCGCCGTCCAATCCAGCCGAGAACCACGGCGCCACACCAGACCGATATCGATGGCGGGAATGGGCTCCTTGATGGGGCGCGCCTCGACCCGCTCCTGCTCCAGCGACCAGGGGCGATAGGCAAAATCGGGCAACAGGGCGACCCCGAGCTGGCTCGCCACCAGACTGCGCACCGCCTCCACCGATGCGGTGCGCAGTACGATACGGGGGGAGATGCCGTAGCGGCGCAGGCCGCCACCGATGATCTGATCGAGCTGATCGGCGGTCAGCGAGATCATCGACTCCTCCCCCAGCGCGGTGAGCGAGAGGGTCGACTCGGCACAGAACGGGTGGTTGGCGGCCAGCCAGAGCCGCAGCGGCGAACGGGTCAGCAATTCGGTATCAAACGCCTCTTGCCGGATGGTGCGGTTGGTCATCAGGATCCCCACATCCACCTCGCCGTTGACGATCTGGTGCTCAAGGAAGGGCTGTTCATCCTCCTTCACCTCGATCTGTACCGCCGGAAAGGCGCGGCGAAAACGGCCGAGCGCCTCTGAAAGGTAGTAACCCGCCACCAAGGTGGTCACGCCGATGGTGAGTCGCCCCTGATCCTGCTGGGCTACTGCTTTGAGGGAGTGGCTCGCCTCGGTCATGGCGCCGAGAATACGGCGGGCGTGGAGCAAAAACTGGTGGCCCTGAGTGGTGAGGGTGACGCCGCGCGGATTGCGCTCGAATAGCGGGGCGCCCAGCTCGGTCTCCAGCTCGCGAATGGCGCTGGTGACCGCCGACTGGGAGATATGAAGCTCGGCGGCGGCGCGACTCACTGAAAAGCTGTCGGCCACGGCCACAAAATAACGGATCTGGCGAAAGGTAAAGTTCATCGGGCATCCTTGCCGATTGGTACTATTGGTGTGATTGGTAAGATTGGCTGCCAGCTTAACCGTAAACGGGCTCCTCGCCAAAACCGGACACTGCTGCCAACTCAATGATCTGCCGATTAAAACCATACCCCTGTGGCTTGGCGAGCACGACAGGGGCATGGGTCATCGCAGCAAGGTGCAGACAGGGCTATCAGGATTTGTTGAGATACCCCGCCAGCTGGCCGATCAGCCGCTTGCGCAGCTCGCCGAGTTTGGGTTTCTCGTCCGCACACCAGGGCAGCGGGCGGCACGCCTCTATAGTATGCAGGCCAAGGCGAGCAGTGAGCAGCCCGGCCCCCACCCCTTGCGCCGCGCGGGCGGAGAGCTTGGCGGCAAACTCGGCGCCCAGCAAGTCCATACCCACCTCGGTCACCAGCTCGGTGGCACCGGCGTAGAGCATGTTGCGAAACACCTGACGGATCAGACGTATGCGGCTCCAGTAGCCGAGCTCGATGGCGTAGACATCGGCGATATCCTCGATCATCCGCAGGTTGCGCCACAACATCAGCATCATGTCGACGGTGGCGAGCGGGCTCAGGGCCACCAGCACCGCGGCCTCCCCCGACCATTTGGCCACCCGCGCCTGCGCCAGTTTGTCGCGCTCGCCGAGTACCAGCTGACTGTAGAGGGTCAGCACCTCCCGATCGCTGTGGCTCTCATCGAGCTGGGCCAGCCAGGTTTGATACCCCTCGCGCCCCTTGTCGCCACTTTTGACCGCCAGCCCTTCGCAAAAGGCCTGCCCCTGCCCGACTCCCTGATGAGCAAGCAGATCTTCTGCTCGCGAGCGTACATCCTGGCGCCGTTTGAGGGTGCGCAGACGCAGCCACTCGCGCCCCACCACGCTGGCGGTACCCGCCGCAACCAGCGCCGAGGCCGCCAACCAGGCGCTGCCCCAGAGCGGAGTGGTGAGAAATTGATCGTAAAGGAAAGCGCCATATTGGCCCAACGAGAGCAGACCGACCGCCCCCAGCCCCCACGCCAACAACCGATGGCGGCGACGCGGTTTGCTGACGAGGGCACTCTCCACCTCGGTGAGCTCGTCCAGCTCGTCGAGGCGCTCGAAACTCGCCTCCTCCAGCCGCTGGGCCGGCGCGGGCGGGCGCTCGTCACTGGCCACCGTCAAGGCAGGCTCAAGGATCACCTTGCCCTGCAGCGGTGGCCGCTCTTTTATCTGATCGTTCATCGCATTGTTCTCCTGTGCGCAGCCTTCGGCTCAGGTGCCAAGACCGCACACCGTTATTCGAGGTGATCCCCAAGCAGAAACTCCAGCGCCGCATCGAGCCGGATATGGGGCAGCGCCTGATGGGGGCTCATGGGCATGGGGCGAAACGCCTGAAAATCAAAGCCCTGACTGTTCCACCACTGCGCAGGCGGAATATGGGGTGGCACTTCACCCGGGAACAGCAGCAGCGATTCACCGCTCAGGCTGGTACCACGGATGGCGGGGAATTCGCGGCCATTGGCCACCCCCTTACCCACTTCGGTCGCCTTGATGGCGGCGAGCGCCAGACACTCGGTGGTGATCCCCTCAAAACGGGCCTGACCGCGGCCACTGCGCACCAGATGCTGGAGCAGGGAGACCATGGGCGCGTGCTGTTCGGGGGTGACGTGATCGGCCTTGCTCGCCATAAACAGCAGCTTGTCGATACGGGGCGAGAAGAGTCGCCGCCACCAGTTGCTCTTGCCGTAGGCAAAGCTCTCCATGATACGGGCGATGGCCTGCTGCATGTCGCCAAAGCTGGCCGCCCCGGCGTTGAGGGGCTGCAGGCAATCCACCAGCACGATCTGGCGATCAAAGCCGGCAAAGTGCTGCTCGTAAAAACCCTGCACCAGATGCTGTTTGTACTGCTCGAAGCGCTGTTTGAGGGTGGCATAAAGGGTGCCATCGGCGGGCTCGCCGACGGGCATCTCCCACACCCAGGGGACAAACTGCAGCATGGGGGCACCGGCATACTCACCCGGCAAGACGAAACGGCCGGGCTGAATGAGGTGCAATCCCAGCTCCTGTTTGCAGGCGTGCAGATAGGCGGTGTAGCGCTCGGCCAGCTCAGCCACCGGTCGTTCTTCGAAGCGCTGCTCAGCCTGCCACCCGGGGGTCAACCAGCTGGCGGCAAGCGCCTGCAGCTCGGGACGACGCAGCTGTTCGCGCACCTGTTCGCTCCACTGCTCGTAGTTCATCTCAAGGAGCGGCAAGTCGAGCAGCCACTCCCCGGGGTAATCCACCAGATCCACGTAGAGGGTGGAGATCTCCCCCAGATGCTTGCGCAGGGGGTGGCGGGTGCGATAACGAATTTCGAGGCGCACCTCGGCCACGCCGCGGGTGGGCTCGGGCCAGGCAGGTGGATCGCCAAACAGGGAGTCGAGGCCACGTTCGTAGGCGAAGGTGGGGATGTGGGCATTGAGCTGCGGCACCCGGCGGGCACCGAGGATGCGCCCCTGACGCAGGGCATCCCACAACGGCAAACGGCCGTCGATGGCCGCGTGCTCCAGCTGGTTGACCAGCGCCGTGATAAAGGCGGTTTTGCCGCTGCGAGAGAGGCCGGTCACCGCCAGCCGAATATGGCGATCCCGCACCCGGTTCACTACGTCGTTCGCCTTGTGTTGCAGGCGAGTCAACTTCTGTTCCAGTTTATTGAGTATCAAGGCTTGATCCGTTCTCCCTTGGTGGTTGCATCTGGATAGCGGGTGTCGATGGTGGCGCATCACGGGAGGCGCCGCCATCGACATTGAGTGCTTGAGCAAGAACTACAGCTTGCGAAATTCCCGCTGCAGGGTGAACTCCCTGGAGGTCACCAGCTTCTCGAGCCGCTGAACTCTGGGCTCCAGCGCGTCAAGTTCCTGCGCGATGCGGCCCAGCGCCTGATGAGGGGTGATCCCCGCCTGCCAGCTGCGCGCTTTCATCCGCACCTCGGCAAAGTCGGCATCCTCTTGCGAATAGAGGGTGACCGGCTTTTTGTCGAGCAGGAACCAGGCTGCGATATAGGCGGTGAAGGTAATGAAACCTGCGAAGATAAGGCCACTGATGGCGAGCAGCCGCACGATCCAGGTCTCCACCCCGAAGTACTCTGCCAAACCGGCACAGATCCCGGCTATCTTGCCGCGCTGGGGATCGCGATAAAGGTTACGCCCTTCACGACTGACACTGCTCATACCTTGTTCCTCCAACCGGGTACTTCCGCATCCAGAATCGATTCCAGCGCGCCCACTCGCTCCTGCATCTTCTCGGTGCG
Organism: Aeromonas sp. 604176; assembly: GCF_049170755.1. NCBI lineage: Bacteria > Pseudomonadati > Pseudomonadota > Gammaproteobacteria > Aeromonadales > Aeromonadaceae > Aeromonas > Aeromonas sp. 604176. The sequence goes on along the minus strand of NZ_JAAKNE010000094.1, from coordinate 9,481 downwards.
AGCCAGCAGCCCTTGCAGCTGTTCCCGCTCGCTATCGGCAAGACCGGCGCCAATCCGCCCCTTGGCACGATAGTGCAGCACCAGCCAGATGGGAGCCACCACCACCATGAAGACCACCATGGGAACCATCAATACGCCCAGCAGATCTTCCATCTGTTACTCCCCCTGTTTGCCTTCGCTTTTACTGTCGCCCTGACCCAGCTTCTGGCGCATGGCTTCCAGCTCACGGCTTATCTGATCGTCCACTTCCAGCTCGGCAAACTGCTGCGCCAGCGCCTTGTCGGACTGACCCAGATCGGCGCGCGCTTCCATTTCGTCGATGCGACGCTCCATCCGCTCAAACTTGCTCACCACCGCCTGGCTCTCGCCACGGGCTACCTGGCTCTGCACATTGAGACGGCTGCTGGCCGCTTCGGTGCGAATGGCCATCGCCTTTTGACGGGCGCGGGCATCTTCCAGCTTGGCTTCGAGCTGGCGGATCTCCTCACCCAGCTTCTCGATACCGCTGTCGACCGCTTGCTGCTCGCGGTAGAGGGTCTCTGACAACTCGGTCTGTTTCTTCTTCTCGATAAGGGCGGCGCGGGCCAGATCTTCACGCCCCTTGGTCAGGGCCAGCTCGGCCTTGGCTTGCCACTCGTCGACCCGCTCCTGATGACGGGCGACCTGACGGCCAATCTCTTTCTGGCTGGCGAGGAAGCGAGCCAGATTGGAGCGTTCCTTGACCAGCTCGTCCTCCATCTCCTGGATGATCAGGCGCACCATCTTCTGGGGATCTTCTGCCTTGTCGAGCAGGGCCGTCAGGTTGGAATTGATGATGTCGGCCAGACGGGAAAAAATACTCATGATTGCACTCCTGTTATTGGCATGGCGTTGTTTCTCCATTGATAATGGCAACTTGTGTGCCAATCTGGAACAAAATTTAACTTGTTGATTTATATGGGCAGAATAGCCGGATTGCAAGATGCCTCGCGCAAGAGATGATTAAAATCACCAACTTTTGGTAAGATTTACCAGCTTTTACAACTGACAGGGATCACTATGACCACGGCCACGGAAAGCCTGCTGGGGGAATCCAACGCATTTCTCGAGATCATTGAGCAGGCCTCACGGCTCGCCCCGCTGCGCAAACCCGTGTTGATCATCGGTGAGCGGGGGACGGGCAAGGAGCTGATCGCCCACCGCCTACATTATCTCTCGGCGCGCTGGGATCAAAGCTTTGTCACCATCAACTGCGCCACCCTGAGCGAGAGCCTGCTGGAGACCGAGCTGTTCGGTCACGAAGCGGGATCGTTTACCGGCGCGGCCAAGCGCCATCAGGGCCGCTTCGAGCGGGCCGATGGCGGCACCCTCTTCCTCGACGAGCTGGCCACCACCAGCGCCAGGGTGCAGGAGAAGTTGCTGCGGGTCATCGAGTATGGCGAGTTCGAGCGGGTGGGTGGGGCCAAGCCCCTCAAGGTGGATGTGCGGCTGGTCTGCGCCACCAACGAGGATCTCCCTGCGCTGGCCGACAAGGGGCAGTTTCGCCACGATCTGCTCGACCGGCTCGCGTTTGATGTGATCACCCTCCCCCCCTTGCGGGAGCGGCGGGAAGATATCCTGATGCTGGCGGAGCATTTCGCCCACAGCATGACCCGGGAGCTGGGTTATCCGCTGTTTGCCGGTTTCTCGCGCAAGGCAACCCAGCTGCTGCTGGATTACCACTGGCCGGGCAACGTACGGGAGCTGAAGAACGTGGTGGAGCGCAGCATCTACCGTCAGGGCAATCCCCAACTGCCGCTCTCGACCCTGGTGCTCAACCCGTTTGATTCCCCCTGGCGACCACAGGCCACGCAACCTGCGCAAGAGGCCCGAAGCGAGGTACAATCTGCATCCCCCCTCGCCTTGCCGCTCGATCTCAAGCAGGCGGTGGCGGAGTACGAGATTAATTTACTCAAGCAAGCGATGCAGCAATCCCAGTATAATCAGCGCAAAGCCGCTCAACTGCTGGCCTTAAGCTATCACCAGTTCCGTGGCATGCTACGCAAATATCAGCTGCTGGATGGCGATAACGATGCAGAACAAGAGTGAAGGAGCGCGGTTGATGCCGACTCCAGCAACACGCCAGCCTTCGCGCTGGCACATTTGTATCAAAACGTGCGTACAAAACCCCTATAAGAACATGGTTCAACAATGAGAATGCTCACACCCTTGCTGCTGGGTCTGCTGGTGCTGGTCACCGGCTGCCAGAAGCAACCCGAGGCCTCCAAAACCGGACTCATCTATTGTGCTGAGGGATCCCCCCTCTCCTTCAATCCCCATGTTTCCAACTCCGGGGTGACACTGGATGCCAGTGCCCGTCCGCTCTACGACCGCCTGCTGGAGGTGAACCCCAACACCCTGGCGCTGGAGCCGGCGCTCGCCACCAACTGGCATGTCAGCGAGGATGGCCTCACCTATACCCTGACCCTGCGCAAGGGGGTGACGTTTCACCATACCCCCTGGTTCAAGCCCACCCGCACTTTCAATGCCGATGACGTGGTCTTCACCTATGCCCGCCAGCTTGACGAGCAGCACCCCTATCACAATGTCTCCGGCGGCGATTACCCCTACTTCTACAGCCTGGGGCAAGATCTGCTGATCAAGCGGGTGAGCAAAAAGGGGCCGCAGACGGTAGTGTTCGAGCTGAACCAGCCGAACGCCTCCTTCCTCGCCACTCTGGCCAGCGACTATGCGGTGATCCTCTCCGCCGAATACGCCGAGCAGATGTTGCAGGCGGGCACCCCAGCCCTGCTCGATAGCCGCCCTATCGGCACCGGGCCGTTCAGCTTCAAGGAGTATCGCCACAACGAGTTCATTCGCTATCTGCGCCACCCCGGCTATTGGGGCGGCGATGCCAAGATTGAACAGCTGGTCTACGACATTACCCCCAAATCCGCCAAACGGCTGGCCAAGCTGCTGACCGGCGAGTGCGACGTGATGAGCACCCCTTCCGCCAGCCAGCTCTCGGTGATCAAGCAAAATCCGGCGCTGAGCCTCTCGGTCCAGTCGGGGATGAACGTCGCCTTTTTGGCCCTCAATACCCGCAAGCCGCCATTCAACAACGTCAAGGTGCGGCAGGCCATTGCCAGCGCCATCAATATCGACAACCTGCTGCAAGCGGTCTATTTCGATACCGGCCTGCCCGCCAACAGCCTGCTGCCGACCCTCTCATGGGGGTACAACCCCAGCCTGCCCGAGCGCAAGCCCGACCTGAAACGGGCGCGCCAGCTGCTCAAGGAGGCGGGACTGGAGAAAGGGTTCGAGATGCAGGTACTGGTACAGCCGGACGCCCGCCCCTACAACCCGGATGCGGTCAAGACCGCCCAGCTGATCCGCAGCGATCTGGCCAAGGTCGGGATCAAGCTCAAGATCGTGCAACGGGAGTGGCCGGTGATTGAAGGCCGTCTCACCAAGGGGCAGTACGACAGCCTGCTCTCCGGCTGGATTGCCGACAACGCCGACCCGGACAACTTCTTCCGCCAGTTGCTGAGCTGCTCGGCAGTGGAGCGCGGCAACAACTACAGCCGCTGGTGCAGCCCGGCCTTCGATCAGTTGCTGGATGATGCGGTCACCACGCCCCAGCTCTCGTTCCGGCTGCGCAACTACTACTATGCCCAGACCCTGCTTAACGAACAGCTGCCGCTGATCCCGCTGGCGCACGCCTTGCGTACCCAGGTCAGCCGCAGCGACATCGAGGGGCTGACGCTGATGCCCTTTGGCGGCACCTCCTTCAACCAGGCTCACAGGGAGTAAGCATGCTTCTATACACCTTGCGCCGCATCAACCTGCTGCTTATCACCCTGCTGGCGCTGACCTTTGTCGCCTATCTGCTGGACTATCGGCTGATCGGTCATCAGCTCAGCTTCTGGAGCGGCTATCCCGATTTCCTGCGCCGCATTTTCGCAGGTGACCTGGGGCTCTCCAGCGTCTCCGGGCTGCCGGTGCTGGACGAGATCCGCCACTACTTCCCGGCAACCCTGATCCTCTGTCTGGCGGCGTTCGCCATCTCACTGCTGGTGGGGATCCCTCTAGGAACCCTGGCGGCCCTGTCACAGGGCAAGACGCTGGATCTCTCCATCATGACTGCCGGTCTTATCGGCTATGCGGTGCCTGTGTTCTGGCTGGCGCTGCTGGTGGTGATGCTCTTTTCGCTGGATCTCGGCTGGCTGCCGGCGTCGGGCCAGATCAGCCTGCTCTACGACGTGCCCCCCATTACCGGCATCGCGGTGATCGATGTGCTGCTCAGCAACGAGCCCTGGCGGCAAGCGGCGCTGCACGATGCCCTGCGCCACCTGATCCTTCCGTCACTGGTGCTGGCGGTAGTGCCTACCACCGAAGTGATCCGCCATGTACGCAGCTCGCTCATCGACGTGATGAAGCAGAACTACATCAAGGCGGCAGCGAGCCGGGGCCTTTCCAAGGCGCAGATCGTCTGGCGCCATGGTCTCAAGAACGCCTTGCCGCCGGTACTGCCGCTGCTGGGTCTGCAACTGGGTAGCGTGCTCACCTCCGCCATGATCACCGAGGTGGTGTTCGAGTGGCACGGGATCGGCCGCTGGCTCATCAGCAGCATCGCCCTGCAGGATTACGCCGCCATTCGCGGCGCGACCCTGGTGGTGGCCAGTTTCGTGATCCTGACCAGCGTCAGCACCGAGTTGCTGACCACCCTTATCTATCCGGCACGGCGCAAAGAGTTGTATGCCAAACAAGATTGAACGCGCTCATGGCGTGACCAGGAGCCAGGTATCCTATGCAAGATAAATCGAACATCTATCCCGAGCTCAAGATCCTCTCGCCCCTTGAGCAGACGTGGGCCTCCTACAGCCGCAATCCTCTGGCGATGGCGGGGCTATGGTGCTTTTTGCTGTTGCTGCTCATCACGCTGGTGGGGCCGCTGGTCGTCCCCTACGGCATCGATGAACAGCACACCGACAAGCTGCTGCTCGCCCCCTCCTGGGCGGCGACCGGCAACATCGACTACTTCCTCGGCACCGACGATCTGGGGCGCGACATGCTCTCCCGGCTGGTGGTGGGGGCGCGCCTCACTTTCGGTTATGCGCTGGTCGTAGTGGTGATCGCCATGGTGGTGGGTTCCGCCATCGGCATCCTCGGCGGCATGAGCAAGGGGCTTAAATCGAGCGTGCTGCACCACTTACTCGATACCCTGCTCTCCATCCCCTCCCTGCTGATGGCCATCATCATGGTCGCCATCATGGGGCCGGGTTTTGGCAATACCCTGATAGCCATTACCCTGGCGTTGATCCCTCCCTTTATCCGGGCCACCTACAACGCAGTACATGCCGAGATGCAGAAGGAGTACATCACCGCCAGCCGCCTCGATGGCTCGCCCCCCTTCCGGATCATGCGTCTGGCTATTTTGCCCAACATTGTCGAAACCCTTGTGGCCCAGACCACCCGCACCTTGTCGGCGGCCATTCTCGATATCTCGGCGGTCGGGTTTCTCGGTCTCGGCGCCCAGTCTCCCCAACCTGAGTGGGGCACCATGCTGGCCGATTCGAGCGACCTTATCTATCTCGCCCCATGGACCGTCACCCTGCCCGGCATCGCCATCCTGTTCAGCGTGCTGGTGACCAATTTAGTTGGTGAAGGCATTCGTGAAGCACTCAAAGAGGGGAATGACTGATGCCGCTGCTCGACATTCGCAATCTCACCATCGAGATCGACACCCCGCAAGGCAAGGTCAAGGCGGTGGACAAGGTGAGCCTGACCCTGACCGAGGGGGAGATCCGCGGTCTGGTGGGTGAATCCGGCTCCGGCAAGAGTCTGATCGCCAAAGTGATCGTCGGCATCGAGAAAGACAACTGGACGGTACGTGCCGACCGGATGCGCTTCAACGACATGGATCTGCTGACCATGGCTCCCAAGGAGCGCCGGCGTATCATGGGCCGCGAGATCGCCATGATCTTCCAGGACCCCATCAGCTGTCTCGACCCCTCCGAGGAGATCGGCACCCAGCTGGAAGAGGCGATCCCGACCGATTCGTTCGAGGGACAATTCTGGCAGCGCTTCCAGTGGCGCAAGAAGAAGGCCATCGCCCTGCTGCACCGGGTCGGCGTCAAGGATCACCGCAAGGTGATGCGCGCCTATCCCCACGAGCTGTCGGATGGCATGTGCCAAAAGGTGATGATCGCCATGGCCATTGCCAACCAGCCGCGTCTGCTGGTAGCCGACGAGCCCACCAGCGCCATGGAGTCCACCACCCACTCCCAGATCCTGCGACTGCTGGACAAGATGAACAAGCTGGGTAATACCACCATCCTGATCATCAGCAACGACATCGCCGCCATCGCCAACCTGACCGACACCATCAACGTGATGTACTGCGGCCAGATGGTGGAAGTGGGCACCCGGGAGCAGATCCTCGAGACCCCGCACCACCCCTATACCGATGCGTTGCTCAAATCGATCCCCGACTTTGACAAGCTGGTGCGCCACAAGTCGCGCCTCGAGACCCTGCCCGGCGTCATCCCGCCACTGCAACACCTGCCCATCGGCTGCCGTCTGGGGCCGCGCTGCCCCTACGCCCAGAAGCAGTGCGTGCAGACTCCGTTGATGAACAAGATCAAGGGCCATCAGTTCAGCTGCCACTTTCCGCTGAACATGGAGGAGCCAAAAAAATGATGACCGTTAATGCCCCCATGAAGGAGCCCCGCTTGTGATCGAGCCATCCCTGTTGCAGGTCAGAGGCCTTAGCAAAACCTACCAGAACCGCACCGGTCTATTCCGTCGTCAGGCGGTGGAGGCGATCAAGCCCCTCTCGTTCGATCTCGAGGTGGGTCAGACCCTCGCCATCGTCGGCGAGGCAGGCTCCGGCAAGAGCACCCTCGCCCGCATTCTGGCCGGGATGATCGAACCCACCAGCGGCGACATCGCCATCGACGGCCAGCTGATGGTGCATGGCGATTACCAGACTCGCTGCAAGCTGCTGCGGATGATTTTTCAGGATCCCAACACCTCGCTGAACCGCAAGATCCGGGTCGGCCAGATCCTGGAAACCCCACTACGCCTCAACACCGAGATGACTGAAGAGGAACGCCGCGAGAAGGTGGTGCAGACCCTGCGCATGGTGGGGATGCTGCCGGATCACGCCCTGTTCTATCCGCAGATGCTCTCCTCCGGTCAGCAGCAGCGGGTGGCGCTGGCGCGAGCGCTGATCCTCAACCCCAAGATAGTGGTGGCCGATGAGGCGCTCTCCACCCTGGATATCTCGGTGCGCTCCCAGATCATCAACCTGCTGCTGGAGATGCAGGAGACCATGGGGCTCAGCTATGTGCTGGTAGCCAACGATCTGGGTATCGTCAGCCATATCAGCGACGAGGTGCTGGTAATGCACGAAGGTCGGGTGGTGGAGCGCGGCAAAACCCTCAAGGTATTTGCCGATCCCCAGCATGAGGTGACCCGGCGTCTCATCCAGAACTACAACAACGAATACCGCAAATAGAGAGGCGCTGGCCGCCTCCCTTGCCGCTGTGTTTCGCCGAGCTCACTCGGCATGTCTAGCCCTGAAATAGGTTTACACATTTTCAACTAGCATTTCTCTACTCAGAACCCCCTATGTACCGCATCGAGGGTTCTGTATTTCAACGCATGATGCGGCCGCTCCTCGTTGTAAATATTCACAGCTTCACGCACCATTTCCCGCGCTTGCGTCAAATCCTGCGGGCTTTGCAACAATAACTCTCCTTTCAAAATCCCGTTCACCCGCTCCGCCAACGCATTCTGGTAACAGTCATACCCATCCGTCATCGAGCATTTCACCCCGTACCGTTCATGTAGTGACTGATACAGCCCAGAGCAATACTGCACGCCGCGGTCCGAGTGATGGATTAGCTCCCCGCCGCCACGTCGTTGCTTCAGTGCTTTCCTGAACGCCATCGCCACCGACTCGGCATGCATCCCTTCGTGCACGTGATGGCCTACTATCTTGCGTGAGTACGCATCCGTCACCAGGCTCAGGTACAGCGGTCCGCTCCTGGCTGGCAGATAGGTGATATCTGCGACCCAGACCTGCTCCGGGGCCACCGGTGTGACCTGCCCTGGCCCCGCCTTGAGCAAGTTGGGATGGCGGTTGAAACGGTGAAAACTGTGGGTGGTCTTGTGATACGCCCGCTTAGGCTGCACTAGCAGGCTGTGCTCGGCCAATATCCGAAACAGCCTGTCCCGCCCGACCTTGAGCCCGCCATCATCCTGACCCTGCAGCAGATAATGCAGCTTGCGAGTGCCCACCCGCGGTTGTCGCAGCCGAACCTGACGCACGAAGCGCACCGCCTGCAATCCCTGTGCATGGCGCTCGTCGGCGACCCGATTGCGCTTGTAGTAAGCCTGACGGCTTATCCCCAGAAACAGGCAAGCCCTGACAATGGTCAGCCTCTCTACTTGCCGCTGCGAGAGGACTTGCCGGGTCGCTTTTTTACGATGGAGACGCCGTAGTCATTCTTCAGTACATCGACGATGGCCTCAAAGAACTGGGCCTTCTGGCTCATCAGCGCCAGCTGTTGCTCAAGTTCCTTGATGCGCTGTTCTGGCGTCTGGTTGTCGGGGTCAGGCATGGTGATGCTCCTGCCGGCACGTACAGAAGCCCCCTGGCTCCAATCTTGCCGACCATGTTTACGTAACCATACCAGAATGGTCGAATTGCCCTGAATGCCATATCGGGCTTGTGCTTGCTGGCAACTGAGCTCGCCTTTTTCAATCTGCTCGACCAGTGCCAGTTTAAAAGTCAGTGAGTAATCGCGCTGTGTTCGTTTCACACCTTGTCCCATCGGGTTCTCCATTTATTGGGGGGGAAAGGTGTAAACCATATTCAGGACGGGACAGCAGGATCAAAAAAGCCCACTGCATGCAGTGGGCTTTCTGTTACCAGCGTTGCTGCTTAGGCTTGCAGCAGCAGACGGTTGATACGGGAGACGAAGCTCGCCGGATCGTTCAGCCCGCCCTGCTCGGCCAGCTGGGCCTGTTCGTGCAGCAGGGTGACCCACTCACCGAACAGAGCCTCGTCTTCAATGGTGTCGAGTTTCTTCACCAGCGCATGGTCAGGGTTGAGCTCCAGAATGTACTTCTGCTCCGGTACCGGCTGGCCGGCCGCACGCATGAGCTTGATCATCTGGGTGCTCATAGCGTAGGCGTCAGTGACGATGCAAGAGGGTGAATCGGTCAGACGGTGAGTGACACGCACCTCTTTCACTGCATCGCCCAGGCTCTTCTTGACCCGCTCCACCAGACCGGCGTTAGCTTTTTCGGCCTCTTCCTGCGCCTGCTTGGAGGCTTCATCTTCCAGATCGCCGAGATCCAGTTCGCCACGGGTGACGGAGATGAGCTGCTTGCCGTCGAACTCGGTCAGGTGGCTCATCAGCCACTCGTCCACTCGCTCCCACATCAGCAGCACTTCGACACCCTTCTTGCGGAAGATCTCGAGATGCGGGCTGTTCTTGGCAGCGGCATA
>NZ_JAAKNE010000093.1:0-18396 GCF_049170755.1 Aeromonas sp. 604176 | reverse complement strand
CCACCGAAGTGCTTGGCCAGCACGTTGGTGATAGCTGCAGTCAGGGTGGTTTTACCGTGGTCAACGTGGCCGATGGTGCCGACGTTTACGTGCGGTTTATTACGCTCAAATTTTTCTTTAGACACGACGTAGTCCTTCTAGGTTAAACCCGCCTACCGTCGTAGGCGGGGAATCTTAAATTACTTGGATTTGCGCTCTTCGATCACGGCTTGTGCAACGTTGGTCGGTGCATCGTGATACTTGGCGAATTCCATGGCGTAGGAAGCGCGACCCTGGGTAGCGGAACGCAGTGCAGTTGCATAACCGAACATTTCGGCCAGCGGCACCAGAGCACGTACGATCTTGCCGGACGGGCCATCTTCCATACCTTCGATCAGGCCACGACGACGGTTCAGGTCACCGATAACGTCGCCCATGTAATCTTCCGGAGTTTCAACTTCTACTTTCATGATCGGTTCGAGCAGAACCGGGTTGGCTTTCATGAAGCCAGCCTTAAAGGCCATGGAAGCAGCGATTTTGAACGCCAGTTCGGAAGAGTCGACATCGTGGTAAGAACCGAAGTGCAGACGCACACCCAGATCCATAACCGGGTAACCAGCCAGCGGACCAGATTTGAGCTGCTCACGGATACCTTTATCAACACCCGGGATGAATTCACCAGGAATGACACCACCTTTGATGTCGTTGACGAATTCGTAGGCTTTGCCTTCTTCCAGCGGGTACATGTCGATAACAACATGACCGTACTGACCGCGACCACCAGACTGCTTGGCATGCTTGCCTTCGATGTCTTTAACGGTGGTACGGATGGTTTCACGGTAAGCAACCTGCGGCTTACCTACGTTGGCTTCAACCTTGAACTCGCGACGCATACGGTCAACGATGATGTCCAGGTGCAGCTCACCCATACCAGCGATGATGGTTTGACCTGACTCTTCGTCAGTCCATACGCGGAAGGACGGATCTTCCTGAGCCAGACGGCCCAGTGCCAGACCCATCTTCTCCTGGTCAGCCTTGGTTTTCGGCTCAACCGCGATAGAAATTACCGGCTCCGGGAATTCCATACGCTCGAGGATGATCGGTGCGTTCGGGTCACACAGGGTGTCACCAGTGGTCACGTCTTTCAGACCGATGGCAGCAGCGATGTCACCAGCGCGTACTTCTTTGATCTCTTCACGCTTGTTGGCATGCATCTGAACGATACGGCCAAAACGCTCGCGCTTGTCCTTGACGGAGTTCAGCACGGTGTCACCGGAGTTGATCACGCCAGAGTAGACACGGAAGAAGGTCAGGTTACCAACGAACGGGTCGGTAGCGATCTTGAACGCCAGAGCAGAGAACGGCTCGTCATCGGAAGCGTGACGCTCGTCTTTGGTCTCGCCGTCCATTTTCAGGCCGTCGATAGCAGCAACGTCGGTCGGAGCCGGCAGGTACTCGATCACGGCATCCAGCATGGCCTGTACGCCCTTGTTCTTGAACGCGGAGCCACAGGTTACCAGGATGATTTCGTTGTTCAGCACGCGCTGACGCAGAGCACCCTTGATCTCTTCCTCGGTCAGCTCTTCGCCGCCCAGGTATTTTTCCATCAGGTCTTCAGACGCTTCAGCAGCGGCTTCAACCAGATTCATGCGCATTTCTTGCGCCTGTTCCAGCAACTCGGCCGGGACGTCTTCGTAATCGAAGGATACGCCCTGATCAGCTTCATTCCAGTTGATGGCTTTCATCTTGACCAGGTCAACGACGCCCTTGAAGTTCTCTTCAGAGCCGATGTTCAGCTGAAGGGGAACCGGAGTACCTTTCAGACGGGTCTTGATGTGCTCAACGCAGCGCAGGAAGTTGGCGCCGGTACGGTCCATCTTGTTGACGAACGCGATACGGGGAACCTTGTACTTGTTAGCCTGACGCCATACGGTTTCAGACTGTGGCTGTACGCCACCTACGGCACAGTACACCATCACGGCACCGTCCAGAACACGCATTGAACGCTCTACTTCGATAGTAAAGTCAACGTGGCCCGGGGTATCGATGATGTTGATACGGTGCGGTTGGAACTGTTTACCCATACCGGACCAGAAAGCGGTGGTCGCGGCGGAGGTGATGGTGATACCACGCTCTTGTTCCTGTTCCATCCAGTCCATGGTGGCAGCGCCATCGTGAACTTCACCGATCTTGTGACTTACACCGGTGTAAAACAGTACGCGCTCGGTAGTAGTAGTCTTACCGGCGTCAATGTGAGCGGAGATACCGATGTTACGATAACGCTCAATGGGGGTTGTACGAGCCATTGTCATCCTCTTACTAAGGCGCTTGTCCCTAGATAATTAAAGGTGCGCAGAGTCAAAAGACCCTGCGCAAGCGGATTACCAGCGGAAGTGAGCGAAGGCTTTGTTCGCTTCAGCCATACGGTGAACGTCTTCACGTTTCTTGACAGACGAACCCTTATTGTCAGCGGCATCCAGCAGCTCGCCAGCCAGACGCTGAGCCATTGATTTTTCACCACGTTTACGAGCGGCATCAACCAACCAGCGCATTGCCAGGGCATTGCGACGTACCGGACGAACTTCTACCGGCACCTGATAGGTTGCACCACCGACGCGACGAGATTTAACCTCGACCGCCGGACGAATGTTATCCAGAGCTTCTTCGAATACGGCCAGGTGCTCTTTGCCAGATTTGGTGGCAATGATGTCCAGGGCGCCATAAACAATGGCTTCTGCAACAGATTTCTTACCGTCAACCATTACTACGTTGACAAATTTAGCCAGCAGCTCTGATCCGAACTTGGGATCTGGCAGGATTTTACGCTGACCAACAACACGACGTCTTGGCATTTCAAATTCTCCGTAACTTCAGGGATTACCCAAAACTAGAAAGCTATCTAACTAGAAACGAATTAACGTTTGGCCTTACTTAACGGAGAACCATTAAGCTTTAGGACGCTTCACGCCATACTTGGAGCGAGCCTGCTTACGGTCTTTAACACCGGCACAGTCCAACGCACCACGAACGGTGTGATAACGAACACCTGGCAAGTCTTTTACACGACCGCCACGGATCAGAACAACAGAGTGCTCTTGCAGGTTGTGACCTTCACCGCCGATGTAGGAGGTGACTTCGAAGCCGTTGGTCAGACGTACACGGCACACTTTACGCAGTGCAGAGTTAGGCTTCTTCGGGGTGGTGGTATATACACGAGTGCATACGCCACGCTTCTGAGGGCACGCTTCCAGCGCCGGCACGTTGCTTTTCACAACGAGCTTGATGCGTGGCTTGCGAACCAACTGGTTAATAGTTGCCATCAAAAGGCTCCTGATAATGACTTCATAAACGTGTGGAAAATCCTCCCCGCAGATACGGGGACGCGAAATTTTATGCCCTGTTGTCTGGGGAGTCAAGATTTATACAATTTGCGTCACAAAAGGGCAATTCGGATCCGTTTGCTTTCACGACATCGCCTTGAATTTTCTTGAAAATATGCTTCTCAGCCACCCCAGGTGCGCGGGGAACCTTTTTGCGCAATCAGTGCCACCAGATCCGCCATATCGAGCAGATTGCCCACCCGATGCTGCAAACCGCGAGCTTGCAGATCTTCCTGCATCACATAAAGCGGGATACCCGCCAACCGCTCGATCCACTGGGGAGCCGATGCCGCAATCACGGCATCCTGCATCAGTACCAGCTCATCCTCGGGCTGAAGGTATGAGAGCGCCTCTGCCAGAGCCTGACTCTGAAAGGGGGAGTTCAATATCAGATGCAACATGGAGACCTCAAAAGCTGATGTGAGTCGAACATTGTGCCCAGCGCCGAGCCAGTTCCTGGCGCGGCAAACTCTCGACGGGGATCAGCAGATCATCCACTGTCACGCCACGCTCTGCCAGCGAGTCAGCACAAACATAGACCTCTTCGATGTCATAGAGTTCCAGCATCTTGAAGGTGGGCGCGTAGTGGCGCTGCAAAATGGCGGCAGGTTGCTGATCCTTGAGCAGTTGCAGCACGCCGTCCCCAATCAGGAAGAGGGCCAGCTCATCGGTCATGGCCGAGGTGGCCAGCAGGGCATCCAGTCCTTCCCGGCCGGCGGCATGGCCATGGGGGCCACGACTGCAGATAAAGGCGATTTTCTTGCTCATGACTCCCCCTAGAACTGAACCAGCCGATCGGCGGTGAGCGCAGCCTCGGCCAACTGGCCCAGACCGCTCAGACAAAATGGCTCTTGCAGATTGAAGTGCACCACCCCCGCCCCCTTGGCCTCCTGTTCATCGAGCACACCGCGTCGCATGGCGGCGGCGACGCAGACGTCGATACGGATCCCCTGCTCTTCTGCCAGCTCTCGCCACAGACGCACCAGGTCAGTCTCATCGGATGCAGGCAGATGCAGACCGTTGCCGTTGCAGACCCCGTCCTGATAGAAGAACAGGTGGGACAAGGTATGCCCCTGCGCCAAAAGGGTGCGGGCAAAACGATAGGCGGTGCTGGCCGACTGGGTGCCATAGGCAGGCCCCGTGACCAGGATGGCAAAACTCAGACTCATAGCAGGACTCCTGTGCTGACCCGGTCCATTTTACGCCAAAAACAAAAAAGCCCCTGCCAGGAGGGGCTTGATTCGATCTGTTGATCAGAGATGGGCAATCGCCTCGACCTCGACCAGCACATCTTTCGGCAGACGGGCCACCTCTACGCAGGAGCGAGCTGGCGCCGCATCGCCAAAGTAACGGGCATAGACCTGATTGAAGGCAACGAAGTTGTTCATGTCGCTCAGGAAGCAGGTGGTTTTGACCACTTTGCTGGCATCGGCACCCGCAGCGTGCAACACGGCAATCAGATTCTTCATCACCCGCTCGGCCTGCTCTTCAATGCCGCCAGCCACGATTTCCATGGTGGCAGGATCGAGCGGGATCTGCCCGGAGGTGAAGATCATCTCGCCAACCTTGGTAGCCTGAACATACGGACCAATCGCGGCAGGCGCCTTGTCGGTTGCAATCACTTCTTTAGCCATTCATCTATCCCCTTCTGGAATGAGTTACTCGTTCTCGTCTTCACCCTGCTTGCGCTGTCGGATGTAAAGATAAACGGTATGTTTTGAAATATTGAGTTTGTCCGCCACCAGATTGATCGAATCCTTGATGTCGAAAATGCCCTTCTCGAACAGCTGGGTCACGATGAAGCGGTTCTTGGCATTGTTGGCCACGGTGGGATCGCGATTGATCTCGTCGATGGTGTTATCCACCGTCTGGGCAACCAGCTCTTCCACGCTGTTGGCGAAGGTCTCTGGTGACTGGCGCGCCGCCTGCTGGGGCGTCGGGAAAAATTCGGCCACGAACTCGTGGAAGGGCGCATTGATGTGCAGGTTGATGCAAATAAGTCCCACTACTTGCCGCTCGCTGTTGCGAATGGCGATGGTGCTCGACTTCATCAGCGCGCCAGTACGGCTGCGAGCGAAATAGCTCTGGGTGTAATCCTGGCCGGTGCTCTCGATGTCCTTGAGCATGCGCAGGGCGAGATCGGTGATGGGCGCCCCGAGGGTGCGTCCGGTATTGAAGCCGTTGGCGATCTTGATCACCGACTCGTGCAGATTTTCCAGGGAGTGGAGTACCACTTCACAATGCTTGCCGAACAGCTCGGCCAAGCCATCGATGAGCCCATCGTATGAGCGCAACAATTCCCTGTCTTCATCTGTAAAAGTGCGGCTGATCAGCTGTTCTTCGGGAAGCATGGCTTCCTCGATACCGACAGTCATGTTCTACCCCTGTAATAACCATTCAACTTTCCCGAGTTTTAAATTGCAGGGGAGTAAAGTCAACTTTTTTTGATTTTTTACTCTACAACTTTGCTCTGGATCATCCTGAAACCCGCGCTGCGTCTACCTTTGCCGAGGAATTGGCCAACAAAAAGGGCTCCTTGAAGGAGCCCTTTTCAATCACGGATGACGACTTACTCTTCGTCGAAGCTACCGGCTGCGTTCAGCAGATCCGCCAGGTTCTGCTCTGCTTCATCAGCGGTCACCTGCGGGGTACCAACAGCACGAGCTGCGGCAGCACGCTGGTTGATCCGGCTATGGTGGTAGGCAAAGCCGGTACCAGCCGGGATCAGACGACCCACGATGACGTTCTCTTTCAGGCCACGCAGTTCGTCACGCTTGCCACCAACGGCGGCTTCGGTCAGAACGCGAGTGGTTTCCTGGAAGGAAGCCGCGGAGATGAAGGACTCGGTGCTCAGAGATGCCTTGGTAATACCCATCAGAACATGACGGTAGGTCGCAGGGGTCTTGCCCTCGGCAACCAGCTTACGGTTGGCAATCTTCACACGAGCAACTTCAACCTGTTCGCCTTCGATCAGGTCGGTATCGCCAGCGCTCAGGATCTCGCACTTGCGCAGCATCTGACGAACGATGACTTCGATGTGCTTGTCGTTGATCTTAACGCCTTGCAGACGGTAAACGTCCTGCACTTCGTTGGCGATGTAGTTGGCGACCGGGCTGATACCGCGCAGACGCAGGATGTCGTGAGCAGACTCAGGACCGTCTGCCAGCACTTCACCCTTCTCAACTTTTTCACCTTCGAACACGTTCAGGTTACGCCACTTCGGAATCATCTCTTCGTAGACGTTGCCACCATCGGTCGGGGTAATGACCAGACGGCGTTTGCCCTTGGTCTCTTTCCCGAAGGAGATGGTACCGGAGATCTCGGCCAGAATTGCCGGTTCCTTCGGTTGACGTGCTTCGAACAGATCCGCAACGCGCGGCAGACCACCGGTGATGTCCTTGGTACCGCCGGACTCTTGCGGGATACGCGCTACCGCGTCACCCACGCCCACGTTGGCACCATCTTCCAGGTTCACGATCGCCTTGCCCGGCAGGAAGTACTGGGCGGCTACATCGGTACCCGGGATCATCACGTCTTTGCCGTTCAGGTCGACCAGTTTAACGGTCGGACGCATCTCTTTACCGGCGCTCGGACGCTCGTTGACGTCCAGAACAACGATAGAAGAGAGACCGGTCAGCTCGTCGGTCTGACGAGTGATTGTCACACCATCGATCATGTGTTCGAACTGCAGGCGACCTGCCACTTCGGTGATGATCGGGTGGGTGTGCGGATCCCAATTGGCAACGGTCTCGCCAGCGCTCACGGCCTGGCCGTCCTTCACTTCCAGCACGGAACCGTAAGGCAGCTTGTGGCTTTCCTTGGTACGGCCCATGTCGTCCATGATGGTCAGTTCGGTAGAACGTGATGTGATAACCAGTTTGTCATCGCTGTTGTGAACGAACTTGGCGTTCTGCAGCTTGATGGTACCAGTGTTCTTGACCTGGATGCTGCTTTCAGCAGCAGCACGAGATGCAGCACCACCGATGTGGAAAGTACGCATCGTCAGCTGGGTACCCGGTTCACCGATGGACTGGGCGGCGATAACACCGACAGCCTCACCCTTGTTAACCAGGTGACCACGGGCCAGATCACGGCCATAGCAGTGAGCACAGTTACCGAAGTCGGTTTCACAGGTGATGGCAGAACGAACCTTCACACGGTCAACGGAGTTGCGTTCCAGCAGGTCACACAGCTGCTCGTCGAGCAGGGTGTTGCGAGCAACCAGGATCTCGTCCTCGGTACCCGGCTTGATGACATCTTCTGCCACCACACGACCCAGCACGCGTTCACGCAGCGGCTCGACCACGTCGCCACCCTCGATCAGCGGAGTCATCCACAGACCGTCGGTAGTGCCGCAATCGTCCTCGGTGATCACCATGTCTTGCGCCACGTCTACCAGACGACGAGTCAGGTAACCGGAGTTCGCAGTCTTCAGTGCAGTATCCGCCAGACCCTTACGAGCACCGTGGGTAGAGATAAAGTACTGCAGTACGTTCAGACCTTCGCGGAAGTTCGCGATGATCGGAGTCTCGATGATGGAGCCATCCGGCTTGGCCATCAGGCCACGCATACCGGCCAGCTGACGGATCTGAGCGGCGGAACCACGCGCACCAGAGTCAGCCATCATAAAGATGCTGTTGAACGAGGCCTGCTCTTCTTCTTCACCCAGCGAGTTGACGTTACGCTCTTTGGACAAGTTCTCCATCATGGCCTTGGAGACGCGCTCGTTGGCGCTGGCCCAGATATCGATAACCTTGTTGTAACGTTCGCCCGCAGTTACCAGACCGGACAGGAACTGGTCCTGGATCTCGGCAACTTCGGCTTCGGCTGCTGCGATGATCTCTTTCTTGGCATCCGGGATGACCATGTCATCGATACCAACGGAAGCACCGGACAGCGCCGCGTAGTGGAAACCGGTATACATCAGCTGGTCAGCGAAGATAACGGTGTCCTTCAGCCCCTGCTTGCGATAGCAGGTGTTCAGCAGACGGGAGATGAGCTTTTTGCCCAGCGCCTTGTTGGATACGCATTTGATCCAGTTCTGCGGATTGGCTTCCAGATCGGCCTGCTCGGCAGCAGTCAGCACCTTCGGCTCGTCGATCAGGGCGTATTCCATACCTTTCGGCAGGATCAGGCTCAGGATCGCACGACCAACGGTGGTGTTCTTCATCTCGGTCTTGGCAACCAGCTCACCGGCTTCGTTCTTCACGTACTCGGTGATGCGGCACTTGACGCGAGCATGCAGGTCGGCCAGACCAGCACGGTACACTTTCTCGGCCTCTTTCGGGCCGGACAGCACCATACCTTCACCCTTCGCATTGATGCGGGCGCGGGTCATGTAGTACAGACCCAAGACCACGTCCTGAGAAGGAACGATGATCGGCTCACCGGAGGCTGGCGACAGGATGTTGTTGGTAGACATCATCAGCGCACGCGCTTCCAGCTGGGCTTCCAAGGTCAGCGGTACGTGAACCGCCATCTGGTCACCATCGAAGTCCGCGTTATACGCAGCACAAACGAGCGGGTGCAGCTGGATTGCCTTGCCTTCGACCAGAGTCGGTTCGAATGCCTGGATACCCAGACGGTGCAGAGTCGGTGCACGGTTCAGCAGAACCGGATGTTCGCGGATCACTTCGTCCAGGATATCCCAAACGACAGCTTCCTCGCGCTCCACCATCTTCTTGGCGGCCTTGATAGTGGTCGCCAGACCGCGGGTTTCCAGCTTGCCATAGATGAACGGCTTGAACAGTTCCAGCGCCATCTTCTTCGGCAGACCGCACTGATGCAGACGCAGAGTCGGGCCTACGGTGATAACGGAACGACCGGAGTAGTCGACACGCTTACCGAGCAGGTTCTGACGGAAACGACCCTGCTTACCCTTGATCATATCGGCCAGGGATTTCAGCGGGCGCTTGTTGGAACCGGTGATGGCACGACCGCGACGGCCGTTATCCAGCAGCGCATCGACGGACTCTTGCAGCATACGCTTTTCGTTGCGCACGATGATGTCCGGAGCAGCCAGATCCAGCAGACGCTTCAAGCGGTTGTTACGGTTGATCACGCGACGGTACAGATCGTTCAGATCGGAAGTCGCGAAACGGCCGCCGTCCAGCGGTACCAGCGGACGCAGGTCCGGCGGCAGCACAGGCAGCACTGTCATGATCATCCACTCCGGCTTGTTGCCGGACTGCAGGAAAGCTTCCATCAGCTTCAGACGCTTGGTGGTCTTCTTGCGCTTGGTCTCGGAGTTGGTTTGATCCAGCTCCTCACGCATGGTTTTGACTTCACCTTCCAGATCGATAGCGCGCAGCAATGCCAGGATTGCTTCGGCACCCATCTTGGCGTCAAATTCGTCGCCCCACTCTTCCAGCGCATCCAGGTACTGCTCTTCAGAGAGCATCTGGCTGCGTTCGAGGTTGGTCATGCCCGGCTCGATTACGACGAAAGATTCGAAGTAAAGCACGCGCTCGATGTCGCGCAGGGTCATGTCCAGCAGCAGACCGATACGGGACGGCAGGGACTTCAGGAACCAGATGTGGGCAGTCGGGCTGGCCAGCTCGATGTGGCCCATACGCTCACGACGGACCTTGGTCTGGGTCACTTCAACGCCGCACTTCTCACAGATCACACCACGGTGTTTCAGGCGCTTGTACTTGCCGCACAGACACTCGTAGTCCTTCACCGGTCCGAAGATACGGGCGCAGAACAGACCATCACGCTCCGGCTTGAAAGTCCGGTAGTTGATGGTCTCAGGCTTTTTGACCTCACCGAATGACCAGGAGCGGATCATGTCAGGAGAGGCCAGACCGATCTTGATACTGTCAAACTCTTCGGTCTTGGTCTGAGCCTTCAAAAACTTGAGTAAGTCTTTCACGTGTTTCCCCTGTCAGGAGTCTAACCTCGGCGCCCCGGCTGCCAAAACAGCGGGGCGCCCACGTCAATTCTCGAACAATAAGAGCGAGCTCTTACTCTTCGTCCAGCTCGATGTTGATACCCAGAGAGCGGATTTCCTTCAGCAATACGTTGAAGGATTCGGGCATGCCCGGCTCCATACGGTGGTCGCCATCCACGATGTTCTTATACATCTTGGTACGGCCATTCACATCGTCAGACTTGACGGTCAGCATTTCCTGCAGGGTATATGCCGCACCGTAAGCCTCCAGGGCCCACACTTCCATCTCACCGAAACGCTGACCACCGAACTGAGCCTTACCACCCAGCGGCTGCTGGGTAACCAGGCTGTAAGAACCGGTAGAACGCGCGTGCATCTTGTCGTCGACCAGGTGGTTCAGCTTGAGCATGTACATGTAACCAACGGTTACTTTACGCTCGAAGCGGTTACCGGTACGGCCATCGAACAGATCAATCTGACCGGATTCCGGCAGATCGGCCAGCTTCAGCAGGGCTTTGATTTCGCGCTCTTTGGCACCATCAAACACTGGAGTAGCAACCGGCAGACCCTTACGCAGGTTACCCACCAGGGTACGTACGTCGTCATCAGACAGTTCGGCGATGTTCACTTGCTGGGTGTCCTTCTCGCCCAGGTCGTAGACCTGTTGCAGGAAGTTGCGCATCTCGTGCAGCTCGCGCTGCTCTTTGACCATGCGATCGATCTTCTCGCCGATCCCCTTGGCCGCAAGGCCCAGGTGCACTTCGAGGATCTGACCGATGTTCATACGGGATGGTACGCCCAACGGGTTCAGTACGATGTCGACCGGACGGCCGAACTCGTCATGAGGCATATCCTCGACCGGACAGATCTTGGAGATAACACCCTTGTTACCGTGACGGCCCGCCATCTTGTCACCCGGCTGGATGCGACGCTTGACTGCCAGATAAACCTTGACGATTTTCAGTACGCCCGGCGCCAGATCATCACCCTGGATAATCTTGCGACGCTTGTTCTCGAACTTCTTGTCGAACTCGGCTTTCAGCTCAACGTGCTGTTCAGCGATCTGCTCCAGTTCGGTCTGCTTGGCTTCATCTTCGATGGCCAGTTCAAACCACTTGGAACGCTCCAGCTTGTTCAGACGATCTTCGCTGTAACCGGCGGCCAGCAGCAGGTTGCGGGAGCGGCCGAAAATGCCGTCTTCCAGGATCTTGAACTCTTCGGTCAAGTCCTTCTTCGCTTCCTTCAGCTGCATCTCTTCGATTTCTTTGGCGCGCTTGTCTTTTTCCACGCCATCGCGGGTAAAGACTTGCACGTCAACCACAGTACCGTACACACCGTTCGGTACACGCAGGGAGGAGTCCTTCACGTCGGACGCCTTCTCACCGAAGATGGCGCGCAGCAGCTTCTCTTCCGGAGTCAGCTGGGTTTCACCTTTCGGCGTTACCTTACCGACCAGAATGTCGCCGCCCTTCACTTCGGCACCCACGTAGACGATACCGGACTCGTCCAGCTTGGACAGAGCGGCTTCACCCACGTTCGGGATGTCAGCAGTGATCTCTTCCGGACCCAGCTTGGTGTCACGGGAGATACAGGCCAGTTCCTGGATATGGATGGTGGTCAGGCGATCTTCCTGAACAACACGCTCGTTCACCAGGATCGAGTCTTCGAAGTTGTAACCGTTCCACGGCATGAACGCGACGCGCATGTTCTGACCCAGAGCCAGTTCACCCAGATCGGTGGACGGGCCGTCAGCCAGTACGTCGCCAGCCATGACCGGCTCACCCAACATCACACAAGGACGCTGGTTGATACAGGTGTTCTGGTTGGAACGGGTGTATTTGGTCAGGTTGTAGATGTCGATACCGGCTTCGCCTGGCATCAGCTCATCTTCATTTACCTTGATAACGATACGGGAGGCATCGACGTAGTCGATCATGCCGCCACGCTTGGCCACTACGGTTACACCGGAGTCAACGGCCACAGCGCGTTCCATACCGGTACCTACCAGCGGCTTGTCAGCGCGCAGGGTCGGTACAGCCTGACGTTGCATGTTTGAACCCATCAATGCGCGGTTCGCGTCATCGTGTTCCAGGAACGGGATCAGGGCCGCTGCCACAGATACGATCTGCTGCGGGCTCACGTCCATATACTGGATCTGGTCGGCGTTCATAAAGGTGGATTCACCTTTGTGACGGCACGGGATCAATTCATCTTTCAGACGGCCATCTTCGGTGGTCGCGGCGTTAGCCTGTGCGATCACGTACTTGCCTTCTTCAATAGCAGACAGGTAGTCCACTTCGTCGGTGATCACACCGTCAATGACCTTGCGGTACGGGGTCTCGAGGAAACCGTACTCGTTGGTACGAGAGTACACGGACAGGGAGTTGATCAGACCGATGTTCGGACCTTCAGGAGTCTCGATCGGGCACAGACGACCGTAGTGGGTCGGGTGTACGTCTCGGACTTCAAAGCCGGCACGCTCACGAGTCAAACCGCCCGGGCCCAGCGCAGAGATACGGCGCTTGTGGGTCACTTCGGAGAGCGGGTTGTTCTGGTCCATAAACTGGGACAGCTGGCTGGAACCAAAGAACTCTTTGACTGCGGCGGAGATCGGCTTGGCGTTGATCAGATCCTGCGGCATCAGGGTGTCCAGGTCGCCCAAGGAGAGACGCTCCTTGACCGCACGCTCGACACGCACCAGACCGACACGGAACTGGTTTTCAGCCATTTCACCGACAGAACGGATGCGACGGTTACCCAAGTGGTCGATATCGTCCACTTCGTCGTTACCGTTACGGATGTCGATCAGGCGCTTCATTACATCGACGATATCGTCTTTGGTCAGTACGCCAGCGCCAGTCTCGTCTTCACGACCCAGACGGCGGTTGAACTTCATCCGACCTACGGTAGACAGGTCGTAACGTTCGGCAGAGAAGAACAGGTTTTCGAACAGCTGCTCTGCTGCTTCACGTGTCGGCGGCTCGCCCGGACGCATCATGCGGTAGATTTCTACCAGCGCTTCCAGACGGTTGGTGCTGGAATCGACGCGCAGGGTCTCGGACATGTAAGCACCGTGGTCCAGTTCGTTGGTGAACAGAACCTCGAAATGCTTGAAGCCGGCCTGGGACAGGTTGGCAATCGCTTCCAGACTCAGAGCTTGGTTGGCTGCCACTACCAGTTCGCCAGTTTGCGGATGTGCGTAGTCCTTGGCAGCAACTTTGCCAACAACGTACTCAACCGGTACCTCAATCTGGGTAACGGCGTCTTTTTCCAACTGACGGATGTGACGCGCAGTCACACGACGACCGGTCTCAACCACCACGGCACCATTGGCCACGATGTCGAAGGTCGCTGTTTCGCCACGCAGGCGCTCCGGCACCAGATCCATCATCAACT
Organism: Aeromonas sp. 604176; assembly: GCF_049170755.1. Taxonomy (NCBI): domain Bacteria; kingdom Pseudomonadati; phylum Pseudomonadota; class Gammaproteobacteria; order Aeromonadales; family Aeromonadaceae; genus Aeromonas; species Aeromonas sp. 604176. Next base: position 4,749 of record NZ_JAAKNE010000093.1, on the reverse strand, counting down.
TGCCATCTTTGACCTCGAAACCGATGGTTTCGAAGAAGGTGGCCAGGATCTCTTCGGAAGTGAAGTCCAGGGCGCGCAGAATGATGGATGCCGGCAGTTTGCGACGACGGTCGATACGGACAAACAGGTTGTCTTTCGCATCGAACTCGAAGTCCAGCCAGGAGCCACGGTAGGGGATAACGCGGGCGTTATACAACACCTTACCGGATGAATGTGTTTTGCCTTTATCGTGGTCGAAGAAGACGCCCGGGCTGCGGTGCAGCTGGGAAACGATAACCCGCTCGGTACCATTGATAACAAAGGTGCCGTTCTCGGTCATGAGCGGAATTTCGCCCATGTATACTTCTTGTTCCTTGATGTCTTTGACGGTGCCGGCAGCTGCTTCACGGTCGTACAGAACCATACGAAGCTTGACACGCAGCGGCGCGGAGTAGGTCACTCCACGGATCTGGCATTCTTTTACGTCAAATACCGGCTCACCCAGGCGATAGCTGACATACTGAAGCTCAGCACTACCGGAGTAACTGGTGATCGGGAAAACGCTACGGAAAGCGGCCTCTAGGCCATATTCACCTTCCGGGTCAGCCTCGATGAACTGCTTGAAGGAGTCCAGCTGAATGGACAACAGATAAGGCGTGTCCAGTACCTGGTCTCGCTTACCGAAGTCCTTACGAATGCGTTTTTTTTCGGTATAAGAGTAAACCATAGGGTTCCTCAGCTCGCTGATAAGTGACCCACTCTGTCCCGCGGGACAGCTCTGTCTCAACACCGTTTTGTGTTGGCCCGGACGAAAGAAGACAGTCCGGATTGCTGGTGCACCGAGAGTCGTAAACGGTGTGAAATGCTCTCAGTCTACAGCGCAAAAAGGCTGGTGAACAAAAATTCACCAGCCCTAGCCTGTTTTATCAGGCTAATCTACATAAATGCAGATTATTTGATCTCAACAGAAGCACCGGCAGCTTCCAGCTCTTTCTTCAGAGCTTCAGCTTCGTCTTTGGATACGGCTTCTTTCAGGTTAGCCGGAGCAGCTTCTACCAGATCTTTAGCTTCTTTCAGGCCCAGACCGGTAGCGCCACGAACGGCTTTGATGACGGCAACTTTGTTGGCACCGGCAGCAGTCAGAACTACGTCGAACTCGGTCTTCTCTTCTACTGCTTCAGCGGCCGGACCGGCAGCAACAGCAACAGCGGCAGAAACACCGAACTTCTCTTCCATAGCTTCGATCAGCTCAACAACTTCCATTACGGACATGGAAGCAACGGCTTCGATGATTTGGTCTTTAGTGATAGACATGACAAAAATTCCTGATGTTGAATAAACTCAAACAGCCTAAATAGGCGAGAATCAAGCAGCAGCTTGTTTCTGGTCGCGAACAGCAGCGATAGTACGAACCAGCTTGCCAGCAGAGGCTTCCTTCATGGTAGCCATCAACTTCGCAATTGCTTCTTCGTAAGTCGGCAGCGTGGCCAGACGATCAATTTGTGCTGCGGCGATAAACTCACCGTTAAAAGCGCCAGCCTTGATTTCGAACTTTTGGTTCGCTTTGGCAAACTCTTTGAACAGACGAGCAGCAGCGCCCGGGTGTTCGTTAGAGAAAGCAATCAAGGTAGGACCGGTAAATGCGTCGTTCAGGCACTCGTATTCGGTACCTTCTACCGCGCGACGCAGCAGGGTGTTACGCACAACGCGCATGTACACACCGGCTTCACGAGCGGTTTTACGCAGGACGGTCATCTTGTCTACAGTGACACCGCGAGAATCGGCAACAACTGCAGAAAGAGCGCCTTTGGCAGCTTCGTTGACTTCAGCAACAATTGCCTTTTTGTCTTCGAGTCCCAATGCCATTGGCTTAACTCCTGGATTGAATCCGGGTCAAATGACCCAGTACTGACACATCCCCCCTACCTTTACAACAGAGGGGAACGATGCGGTAGCAGGATTCCAGAAGAGAAAGAATCTTTCTCGCTGGGTTTCCGGCACCGTCTACGCAGGAAACATTAAGGCTTTACAGCCTCCTGCGGTCTTGGACGGAGGTCGAAACCCCCAACCAATCAAGGCGCAAAATTATAGATTAAATTTTGCGCCTTGTAAAACCCATCAATTAGGCCTGAGCTTCCAGAGAAGCTTGGTCTACGGCAACACCGGCACCCATGGTGGTGGAGATGCTGACTTTCTTGATGAATTGACCTTTGGCGGAAGAGGGCTTGCCTTTTTTCAGGGCAACCAGCAGAGCTTCCAAGTTTTCTTTCAGCTGAACTTCGTTGAAAGAAACCTTACCCAGAGTGGTATGGATGATACCATTCTTGTCGTTACGGTAACGAACCTGACCAGCCTTGGCGTTCTTGACAGCTTCGGCAACGTTAGGAGTTACAGTACCAACTTTCGGGTTCGGCATCAGGCCGCGCGGGCCCAGGATTTGACCCAGTTGACCAACAACGCGCATGGCATCCGGGGATGCGATAACTACGTCGAAGTTCATCTCGCCTTTCTTAACCAGATCGGCCAGGTCATCCATACCTACCAGGTCAGCACCGGCAGCTTTAGCTGCTTCGGCATTGGCACCTTGGGTAAATACGGCAACGCGTACATCACGACCGGTACCGTGCGGCAGTACAGTAGCACCACGTACGTTCTGGTCAGATTTACGAGCGTCGATACCCAGGTTGACAGCAACGTCAACGCTTTCAACGAACTTGGCGGTAGCCAGTTCTTTCAGCAGGGCAATGGCTTCGTTGATGGAGTACTCTTTGGTACCGTCAACTTTTTCGCGAATAACGCGCATACGCTTGGAAAGTTTAGCCATTGTCTTAATCCTCCACTACCAGACCCATGGAACGAGCGGAGCCTGCGATGCAACGTACTTTTGCATCCAGATCGGCACCGGTCATATCCGGTTCTTTGGTCTTGGCGATTTCTTGCAGCTGGGCTACGGTCACCTTACCAACCTTGTCTTTGTTCGGCTTGGCAGAACCAGACTTGATGCCAGCAGCTTTCTTCAGCAGGAAGGAAGCAGGCGGAGTCTTGGTTTCGAAGGTGAAGGAACGGTCGCTGTAAACGGTGATCACGACCGGGGTCGGTGAACCTTTTTCCAGCTTTTCTGTACGAGCGTTGAACGCCTTACAGAATTCCATGATGTTAACACCGTGTTGACCCAGTGCAGGACCAACGGGAGGAGACGGGTTGGCTGCACCAGCAGCAACCTGCAGCTTGATATAAGCTGTGACTTTCTTAGCCATTAGGAAATTACCTCAAAAAATGGGTTCTAGCGCCTCGGAGACATGCTCCTGCAAACGGCTCCCCAACTAATAAAGGGGCAGAGAATTATAGAGATATTCGCTGCCCCTGACAACTGTTGAGTGAACAGAAATCAATCAGCCCTTTTCGACCTGACCGAAATCCAGCTCAACGGGAGTAGAACGACCGAAGATCAGTACAGAAACCTTCACGCGGCTCTTCTCGTAGTCCACCTCTTCAACGGTTCCATTGAAGTCGGCAAACGGACCATCGGCAACCCGCACCATTTCACCCGGTTCAAACAGGGTTTTCGGACGCGGCTTGTCGTGGGCATCCTGCAGACGGTTCAGGATGGCATCGGCCTCTTTGTCGGAGATCGGTGCCGGACGGTCGGAAGTACCGCCGATGAAGCCCATGACGCGCGGTACGTTACGCACCAGGTGCCATGTGGTTTCATCCATGATCATCTGAACCAGGACATAGCCCGGGAAAAACTTGCGCTCACTCTTGCGCTTCTGGCCTGCACGCATCTCGACCACTTCTTCGGTCGGGACCAGTACTTCACCGAACATGTCTTCCATGCCATGCATCTTGATATGCTCGCGCAGGGATTTGGCGACACGGCCTTCATAGCCGGAAAACGCCTGCACGACATACCATCTCATACGCTGTTCACGTTGTTCAGTCATGGCTTATCCTTACACACCGGTAATCAGGTTGACCAACCAGACCAAGGCGCCGTCCAGAACGAACAGCAGCAGCCCCATCACGGCGGTCACCGCCAGCACAATCAGGGTTGTCTGAATGGCTTCCTGACGGGTTGGCCATACGACCTTGCGGACTTCCAGGCGAGACTCACGGGCGAATGCCAGTGTTGCCTTCCCTTTGGTGGTTTGCAGGGCTACTGCACCGGCAGCAGCGATGACAATGACCACACCCAAGGCGCGGACGGCAGCAATAACATCGCTCAGTAGATAATTACCTACTACAGCGGCCACCAGGATAATGAAAACCAGGCCCCAAAGCAGGGTATCCTTGCTTCCGCCCTGGTTCTCAGAACTAACACTCATACAACCCACCTGTATCTGACGTAACCAAAGACACAAAAGCCCCGTACGAGACGAGGTATATGGCAGGGGCGGCAGGACTCGAACCCGCAACCATCGGTTTTGGAGACCGCTGTTCTACCAATTCGAACTACGCCCCTGCATAAGAAAGCCCCTATTATAGGGGCTTTGCTTTATTTATGTAAGCCAAAGATTAAGCGATAACTTTAGCTACAACACCAGCACCTACGGTACGGCCACCTTCACGGATAGCGAAACGCAGGCCGTCGTCCATTGCGATCGGTGCAATCAGGGTAACAACCATCTTGATGTTGTCACCCGGCATTACCATCTCTACGCCTTCCGGCAGTTCGATGGTACCGGTCACGTCGGTAGTACGGAAGTAGAACTGCGGACGGTAGCCTTTGAAGAACGGGGTATGACGACCACCTTCTTCTTTGGACAGCAC